>PWQF01000175.1 GCA_003556865.1 Elusimicrobiota bacterium
TATCCGCCCCCTCTTCAACTTCCGGCATATCAGCATTTTCAGATAAAAGAGGCGCTGTGGAATAAGTCATTACAAAAAGTTTTGCTATAATCAGGGCTGTAAATATAACAGTTATTTTTCTTTTCATTTTATTTTCTCCCGTTTTTTAAGGTTATTAAGCTTATTTAAGCCAGAGAAGAGGATCCTGGGGCTCTGAACCCCTGCCCAGCTCAAAATAAAGGCTTCCTTTTACTTTACCCACAGGCTCGAGAGCATCTATCTCCCTGCCCTCGCGGGTATTAATACTATCCAGAGTCCCGTATATAGTATAATAATTATTTCCGTGGTCAATTACAACCATATTGCCCAGGGCCCTGAAGGGGCTGGCATATACCACCTCTCCGGGAGCAACTGATCTTACTTCTGAGCTGAAAGGCACATCTATTTCTATTCCCCGGTTATATATATAAGTATCAAGGCGGGGGTGTTTCTGGCGGCCGAATTCCGATACCACATCCCCTTTTACCGGCCAGCTGAGAACTCCCCTGGCGCTGCTGAAATCCTGCCCGAGCTGCCGAAGTCTCTGCAGGTTCTCCGCCCTATATTGAAGTGATTCTATTAATTCCCTAAGATTTTCTTTTTCACTTTCCATATCCTCTATCTCTCTTTTCCTCTTTTCCTGGCTCCCCCTTATCTCTTCTAAAACAGCAAGCTGGCTTTTTCTTTTATTTATGTTATCTTCCTGGACCCGCACCAGCTTACCCTTTAACTGTTTTAATTCATTATTCTTCATTTTAAGGGATTCTGTCTCCTTAAAAGTCTTTTCTATATGCTCCGTACTGGTTACATAATCTGCAGCCGGAGCCTTAACAACGCACCCTAAGATATAAAACCTGTCCCTGCTGCCGGAGGCCAGCGCGCCGGGCCAGTTTCCAGCGGATTTGCGGCGAAATTCGTAATAGCACTTTCTAAGGAGCTTATCCAGGTCCCTGGAATGGCGGCTTTTTTGAAGCTGTTCCTCTTTTATAAATTCCCGGGAAGCTTCTATTTGAGCTCTAAGTTTTTCTATCTCCCCCCGGGTTTCCGACAGCCTTATTCTATTCCTTCTTATTTCTTCTTCTGTGAAATGGAGACTTTTCTGTAACTTCTCTTCCCGGCGGCTGAGGGCTTTTAAGCTGGAGTAAAGCCTGTCAATCTGTTCCTCTATTGCAAGAAGCTGATTCTCCTGCTCTCTTATTCTGCTGCCCAGCTCTTTTATCTCCTCGCCGCTGAAAAGAAAAACAGCCGTAAGCGGCATAATAAAAAGAGTAAAAATAAAAGTAAGCTTTACTTTTCCCGGTAAAAAGCGCATATGATTATAAAAGTGCCCGCTGAGACTGCCGCAGATGAGGCTGCTATAGCTGAAGCTGCCAGGGGCCGAATATCTATCCCGGCCCGGGGCAGACCGAAGTAAGAGGCGCAAGCAAATGCAGCACCCCAGGCCATACCCCAAAAGAACTGCCTTTTTCCTCCGGAATAAACAGCCTCTCCCCGGGAAAATCCCAGGGTGAGGGCAATCTTAATTTTCTCCTCCTGGAAGCGGCAGTAAAAAAGAGAAGAGGCAATAAAAAATAAGAGTGATATAAGAGATAAAAAGATAAATGAAAACCGGGAGGCTGCCTTTAGCCCCGAATAAAATAGATGCGCCCCGGATAATTCCCGGTAGGGTATATCTATAAAATCCACCCAGGGAATCTGCCTCAGGGCCTCTGCCCTTTTATTCAGCTCCCTTTCATCCAAGCTCTTAAATTCAACAGTAAAGCTGTGGGGAAGAGTAAACCCCCGTTCAATTCCTCCTATACTTTCACTTATAACTGCATCTTTCTTCAGAGCTTCTAAAGCCTCTGCAGAGCTTTTAAACTCCTTTATGGTGAAAAAGGGCATCTTCTCCGCCATATCCCTGAAATTATTTAAATCCTGGGCAGAAGCAGCCTCATTTAAATAAACTATCAAATTAATTCTTGAAAGCATAAAATCTTTTGCTTCCCGCGGAAGGCGGAGGAGAAGCACCGCGGCGGAAAGAGAAAGGGCGGCGGCGGCCGTCAATACAAGGGAAAAATACCTAGCAGATTTCACCGTCTGAAACCCTTAAGCACATACGTTCGGGAATATTAAGGTTTGAATTTTCACCCGCGCTTATAAGAACGGCGCAGCCTATGGAAGATATCCTCTTTAATATCTCTATTATCTCGGCAGAGTAAGTCTCACCGGAAAGATTAAAATCAAGAAACATAAGCTCCGGATCCCTTAGAAGGGCGGCTGCCAGTTTAAAAAAGAGTTTTTCGGAAGAGGAAAGATCCCCGGGGTAAAGCTCCCTTTTAGGTATAAGCCCGGTAATCTTTAGGACATGCATTATCCGGTCAAAAGCCACCCCCCGGGGAAGCCTGCTTATCCTTAAGATGTAGTAAAGGTTTTCATAAACAGATTTAGAGCTTATATAAAGAGGTTTTTTTGAAAGATATATCCTGCTCTGCCTATAATGCTTAAGCCTTTTTTTCTTTTCATATAAATCCTTTTTTTTAAAGAAAAGTTTGCCTGAAGAAGGCAAAATACGGGCAGCTAAAACCTGAAGAAGCTTTGTCTTTCCGCCGGCGGGGGGGCCCTGAAGAACCTTAAGCTCCGAATCCCCGACCTGAAGGCTTATATTTTTCAGGAGCTCTGTTCGCCTGCTGCCCGGGGAACGTAAAAAAATATTCTGGGCTTTAAGTAATTCAGCCACTTTAGGGGGTTCCGTTAAGGCGCCTGACTCCTTTTTCATAAATCCTGTTTAATCCTTCCGAAGCCTTGAAGGCGTAGGGGGTGCGGGGGTGATTGCTTATAACCTCCCTGTAAAGGGAAACAGCATCCGAATAACGGCGATAGGCCTTCTCTTCCAGTCGCGCGTTAAGGTAAAGGGCCCGGGCCGATATTTCCCCGACGTCAGAATCCCGGGCAATCAGGTTATATATCCTGGAAGCGCCCCGGTAATCACCTGATTTTTCTGATATGGAAGCAGCCCGGAAAGCTGTTTCAGTTACAGAGAGGCCGCTTATGCCTGAACGGTACTCCGGGGGATACCGGTCAGCAATTTCCCCTAAAAGCTCAAGTGCCTGGCGGCTGTTCCTTAACCGATCAAAGAGAATCCCGGAGGCGGCTAAAGCAGCTTCAAATCCGTAATCGCTCTCCCCATAATTCTCAAAGGTTGTTCTGAACTCCTCTACAGCACTCCTATAACTGCCCCGGGAGCGGTAATAATCACCTATGCTGTAATTAAGCCGGGCTGCAAGCTTTGTGCCGGGATACTCTTTTATCAGCATCCGGGATGCCTCGATGGCCGGACCAATGAGGCCCAAGCTGTATTTATCCTCTATCACCATATACGCCTCAAGAAGTCCCGCCTTTTCAGCATTTTCCCTTATAACACTCTTCTTCCGCCCCGCCTGCAGGGCTACTGCGCTTGCAGGATAATCCTTTATAATCTTCCCGTAAATGCTGGCCGCTTTATCAAACTCTTCTTCTTTCTCATATATCTTTGCCTTAAGCGCCAGTCCACGTCCGGCGGCAATATGGCCGGAATATTTTTTAGTTAAAATGTTTATTTTTTTTACAGCAGAACGGAAATCGTTTTTTTTAAAATAAATGCCGGCGGCGGCCAGCAGGGCTTCCGGCGGACGGTACCTCTGGGGCAGGATTTCAGCCCCGGGGATAATAAACGAGAGTTCAAAGGCAAAACTTTCAACCTCCTCCCTTGCAGGGGAATAAGAGTCAAAAGATTCACGGGCTTTTTTGTAGTACTCCAGGGCCGGCTCATAAAGCCCCTCCTCCCTGAAACGCTCCCCGGCCCAGAAGCATATGTCGTCATAAAAATCGGTCTGCCGAAAATTATTTTTAAAAACTTTAACCTTTGAAGGCAGCAGGGAGGCATCCTCTTCAGATATTGTCTCTTTTACGGGGCCGATTAAACCCGAGTTGCCCCGGGAATATGAAAGCCGGACCGGAATGCGCCACAGGCGCAAAACTTTTTCCCAGCGGCTTAATTTACCATCCAGCGGCAGAAGGCTGAAGCGGCGCGGGGAAATAATCCGGGAGAGACTGGTCATTGCCGCCCGGTAAAGAGGCGGCGGCACCTCTTCGTATGAAAGAGCAACTCTGCTGTATAAATCCGCCGCTTCGGGGATATTCCCCTCCCCTTCCTTAATGGCCGCCTTCACCAGAGAGGCAAATCCAGATACCACCTTTGAGGGCTTTTCAGCTGAAAATCTTTCAGCAACGTCCATCAGGCGGGAGGGGGCCTCGCCTGAACTCCCGTAAGGATAAAAGAGGGATATTTCCCCGGCTCCTGTATGCGCTGCGGAAAATACCTCTTCCCTGAAATCTCTTATTTCCCGGGAAAAATCATATTCACAGGGAGGCCGTAGGAGCCTGGAGCCTAAAAGAACAAAAAAGAGCGCGGCCAATACTGAAAGTGCGGATTTTATCTCTGTAACCGCCCATATGTGAGAAACCGCCACTATGGCCAGTATAATTGTCCAGGAGATAAGCAGGACCCATACCACCGTCCCGGATAAAAAAAGATCCAGAAGGGGCTTTAACAACAGGAAAGAGGCAATATGAAATTCAACAACGGTAAGCTTTATTACTCTTTCCGCATCCAGGAGTGAGGAGACAGAGGGGTTTATTATTTTCTGTACGGCAGTTATGATAAGGTTGGCAAGCGTCAGCGCTCCGCCCCACAGGAATATAAGTGCAAAAAGATTAAAGATAGCGGGCCGCACTCCCGATTCAATGCTTTTTATAAAACCCGCATTGGCGACGGCAACTGAAACGGCAAATATTAGAAGACCCGAAAAAAGAGGCTCTTCTTCCCCTATTTTTTTAACAGCGCTCCTGGGAGAAGTAAAAATTCTTTTGATATTTTTCATTTTTTAATCTTTCTGCTTTTGGGAAAGGGCCGAAGATGTACCGGGAGAAGAACCGGTTATGCCTGAGCGCTCCCTCTCTTTCTCTTCTGCTCCGCTTACCTTATATAGAAAACGGCCTATGAAATTTTTACGGCTTTTCTTAAGCTCAAATAAAAGCTTTCTGTTTTCCAGGGCCTTGCTCCGGTAGGCCGCCTTCCACTGCACATCCCTCTGTGCCATTCTGGCCCTCAGCTCCCTGTTAAGCTCTTCCTGGTCGGAAATATTTTCACTGAGATTTTGATATTTCAGCCTCAGGCTCCCCAGCTCCTGTTTATATTTATTTATAAGAGATGAATATCTTGACTCATTCTGGGCCTTTTCCAACCTTACATCCTTCAGCTCGTCTTCTTTTTCCTTAAGGCGCAGGTCCCACATTCTTTCATTGGAGAGTTTTTCCCTGCGTATATCCTCAAGCTCTTCTTCCACCCTTTTCCGCGAATCCAGCAGCTCGCTCTGCCTGGAGCGGTACATTTCCTGCCAATGTTTTTCCCTTTCATTTAAATCCCGCTGGAAAGAAATATTAAGCTCTCTCTCTTTCTCCTCTATCCTGCGTCTCCAAAGGCTCTCCTGCTCCCTAATCTTCTCGTTGAGCATATATAGCTGCTGCTCTTTTTCCCTTATCTCCCTTTCACTCTTTTCCCTGATACGCCTCTGCTCCTGTTCGGCTCTTTTAAGTTTTTCTTCGGAGCCGGCAATAGAAGAGAAGAGCTGTTCCTTTTCTGTGCGCATGGAGATAATAGAGGCCTTCAGCTCCCTGATATTATCCATAAGAACCGCATTGCGGGCTGCTTCGCTCTCTTTTACCCTCTCAACCTCGTTTTTCCATCTGCGGTTCTCGCTTTCCAGCTCTTTTTCCGCAAAATCAAGTTTCATTTCAGCCAGGTCTGACCTCTTTTCCGCCTCCCTCACTTTTTCTGAAAGCTCTGAGACTTTATTTAAAAGCTCTTTCTCCCTCTCTTTAAGGACCTCTCTCTTCCGGTCAATCTCGTCCCGGTCAAACCTCTCCCTCTTTTTCTCTTCGGCCAGTTCCCGGCGGAGCCTTTCATTCTCTTCCCGGCTTGAGGTCAGGCGGCTGCGTTTATCTTCTATGTTCCGTATAAGCTGGTTTTCCTTGATTACAAAACTTTTCCTTAACTCTTCTTTTTCCTTCTGTGCGGCGGAGAGGGCTTCTCTTATTTTCTCATCAATTTCCTGCTCTTTTGAATGGAGCTCCTCCTTCAGTTCTTTTATATTTTCCCTGAAAGAAAATTCACGTTTCTCATATTCCTGCTGCTGCTTATCCAGCCTCTCCCGGTAGGATTCTATTTCTTCCCGCAGCTTTTGGGCCGAGGAGCCCCTTTGCTTAATCTCAGATTCAAGCTCTTCGACTCTTATTTCAAGTTCCAGCCTGATTTTAGCAGACTCGGCCTGGGCCTGCATATGGCTGCAGTTAAGGGAAGATATCCTCTCCTCGTATTCCTGCCTCAGGGAGTTTATTTTACCGCTAAGCGTCTCCTGGCGGTTAAGCTGTTTCTCCCTTAAATTTTTCATCTTTTGGGCATACGAGGCTCTCTCCTCCTCCAGCATCTGCATCCGCCGGCTGTAGGTCTGCTCCAGCTCTTCTATTTTTTGGTTATAGCTCTCGGTATGCCTTCTTTTTGCTTCCTCGGCTTCGTTTATGCGCTTAAGCCATTTCTCTTTTTCCGACTCCAGCTTTTCCCTTACCCACTGAAGCTCCGAATCGGCCAGCGCCTGGTCCAGCTTAAGTTTATATATCTTGCCCTCATATTCACCGCTTAACTCTCTGCGCACCCTGGATTCATTTTCATGCAGCTCGCTCCTGGCCTGCCTCAGGTGCCCTTCCGCTTTTCTTAAATCCTCCTCAAGGCTGTTCTTTTTATTTAGAAGTTCCTTCTCTTTTTCTGAAAAACCGCTTATCAGTTCCTGCTCTTTCTGCTTAAATTCTTTTTGAAGATTTTCTATCTCCTCCCTGCCGGCAGACTCCCTTCGCTTAATTATTCCCGTAAGCTCTTTCTCTCTTTCCTCTAAAAAATTGAGCCGACCCTTAAGCTCCCTGACTTTTGACTCATACTGGCTCTGCTTTTCCGCAGCACGGGACGAGAGCCTCCGGGTATTCTCCCTGTACTCATCCAGCAGCCTCTCTTTTTCCTCCTGCTCATTTTTTATGCGGGCCTCAAGGGAAGCCCTTATCCCTTCTTTCTCTGATTCAAGGGTTTTAACTTTTTCTTTTAAGCTGTGAAGCCGGGCTACTTTTTCGCTGTACTCATCCCTGACGTTCTGCTGCTGTATGCTGGCCTGCTTTCTGAGGTGTTCCAGCTCTTCCGATTTTGCCCTGAGCCGTTTAAAAAAGTTAATTCTTTCCCTGTTAAGCTCTTCCCTTACCGCCTTAAGTTCATTGCTGTAGGAATCTTTTTCGCTCTGAAGCCCCGAAATCTTTTCCCTGAATTCTATTTCAAGTTCTTTTTCCTTTTTAATACGGGCCAGTTTCTGTTCCCTGTTTATCTCTTCCTGCCTGCTTATTGAATCCCGCAGCTTTTTTATTTCAGCACCCCGCCCCGAATCCAGTTCCTCTATGCGGGATGTAAGCTCAAGTATTTTCTGGTTTGCCAGCTTCTGCTTCTCTTTCCAGGTCTGGTAAAGCTCTTCCTCCCTGTCCTTCATTTTCTGACGGAGATCTGTTATTTCCCTGTCCTTTAAACTTATCTTTTCCTCCCAGGCCTCCTCCCTGGCCTGCAGCTTCATTTTCATTTCCTGGGCCTGGCGGCTTACATTCTCTCTACGCCCGTTAATAATCCGCAGCTCCTCTTCGTACTGCCGGGTTATCCTTTCCTCCGTCCGGCTTATCTCTTCTTTAAGACCGGCTATTTTTTCGTCTTTTTCTTTCAGCGCCTGATAATGGCCGGCCCGCTCCTTCTCCATCCTGTCGCTAAGTTCCCTTACCGCATTTTCCATTCCCCGCCGGGACACCTGAAGCTCGCTCTGTTTTTCCTCATATTCTTTTCTTAAATCCAGCAATTCTTTTCCGCGGGTCTCCTTAAGCTTAAGAAGTTCCGCCTGCTTCTGTGCCACCAGCCATTCCCAGTGCTGTCTCTTTTTCTGAAGTACGGAGGCCATTTCCCGGGTCTCATCTTCCAGGCGGCTGCGCAGTTTTTGAAGTTCTTTTTCTTTTTCCTCTTTTTCCAGGAGAGTGAACTTTCTTTCCTGTTTTGCCTCCTCAAGCCTCTCTTTCCACCTGGCCTTATCCTCTATGGCCGATTTTTTCATTTTCTCCATTTCCGCTTCAGAGGCATTAAGCTTTTCTATGAGGGTTCTCAGCTTTGTATCTTTCTCCAGCTGAAGGCTGTGGTGGCGCTCCTTAAGAGAATCCAGTCTGCCCTGAATCTCTTTCTTCTCTTCTTCCAGCCGGGAAACGGTATCCTTCAGGCGGGTTTTAAGCCGGCTTTCCATAAGAGAAAATTCCGCATCTTTTTTGTTAAGCTGATCCTGCCTTTCAGATTTAAGGGTTTCTATTAAACGTTTAAGGCTTTCTATTTCGTTCTGCCGGTCGGCCAAACGTTTTCTGAAATCATCAAGCAGGCCTATTTTTTGGCTGCGGGCTTTTTCCAGCCGGTTATGAGCATCGGAAAGCTCTGATTCCAGGCCGGCTATCTGTTCACTGTATCCGGCATCAAGCTCTTCTATACGTAAATCTTTTTTAGCCGTCTGCATCTGAAATTCATTTTTCAGCCGGCCATATTTTTCATTAAAATTTTCCTTCTCTTCCTGCAGTAGCTCAAGGGTGCCGGCCAGCTTTTCCTGCAAAGTTTCATTTTCTCTTTTCAGCCGGCCTATTTCCGCCTCCTTCTCTTTTTCTCTCTGGCCGTGCTCCATTTCCTTAAGGCTAAGCCGGCTGGCCGTTTCACTTTTAAGGCTGTGCAGGCGGGAATTAAGCGTCTTTATCTCTTCACCGGCCTCATGAAGCTTTTCTTCCAGCTCATCCTTCATAAGAACCAGCCGAGAACTTAATATCTGGTTCTCATCCTCTTTAGAAGATATGCGCCGGGAAGTCTCTTTTTTTATTCGTTCCAGCTCCGATTCCAGATATTCTTTCTGCATCCGGGTTTCGGAAATGCGGTTCTTCAGGGCCCGTTCCCTGCTCTTAAACTCTTCTCTCAGGGCGGTATTCTCCGCATCCCTGATATTCTGCTCCCTTTCAACTTCCTTCTCTTTTTCCTTAAGAGTTTCCCTAAGGGAATCAGTCTTTTCTCTCAGATCCCCTATCTCTTCGCCAAGGCGGCTTTCCTTCTCTTCATACTCCTCTCGGATAAGGGCCTTCTCTTTCTGAAATTCAGCACGGTTTAACCGGCTCTCATATTTACGGAGACTTTTCTCCTTATCCAGCTGACCCTTAACCTCTTCAAGCTCCTTAAAAACTTTTTCCAGCCGGGAAGTTAGCTCTTCTTTTTTAATGGACAGGCCGGATATTTTTTTCTGGTATTCGGCTTTACTGCTCTCAAGTTTAAGGTAAAGTTTTTTGCTCTCCTGCTGCTTATCCTCTAAGAGCTCCTTGATCTTCTCCTCTTTTTCCCTTATTTTTTCGGTATAAGCTTTTTCTGTTTCCGAAAGCCGCTGTGAACGCTCTCTCCGCAGCCGGGAAATGCGATCCTTAAGGGATGCAATTTCATTTTCCAGGGATACCCTCCTGCTTTCAAACTCTTTTTTAATCCGGAAATTCTCTTTTTCCTCTTCCCGGAGTCTGGAAGTAAGGCGGGCCCTTTCTTTGTCCAGCTGCTCCTTAAGTTCTTCTATTCGGCTTTTAAGATCTTCTTCACTCATCATTTATTTTTTTTAATTTCATTAATCCTGCTTTTAAGTTTTTTTAATTTTTCTTTTGCCTCTGTTTCCGCCTGCGCAATTCTTTTCTTTATTTTATTTTTTTCCCGGCGGGAGGGGGAGGTTTTAAACTCCTCCTCCAGAATAGTGATCTCTTTTTTACTCTTTTCTTTAACTCTTTTTATCTTTTCCTTCAGCTCCGGGAGAGAACCGGTTTCAGGAAAAAGCTCCTCCTGGTTTATCATATCCTCTTCCCGTGGAAGAGAGGCTGTCTCGGAGTCCGGTTAAGAATTAAATTCAAGCTTGAATTTTTCAAGATTCTTTTCCAGGCGGCGCCTTATTTCCTGTATCTCATCCTTTTTCTCTTCCTCTTCGTGGCGGTAAATGCGGGTGCTGTCGGTAAGCTTCTCCTTAAGCCGGCTGTTCTCTTTTTTCAAAGAGTCTATTTCACCGTTAAGGGCCGCTATGCGGGCCTCCATCTTCTCTTTTAAAATAGAAATTTCGTTCTGAAGGGTATTTTTCTGGGTGGAGAGAAGCGTATCCTTTTCAGCAACCCTGGACCTTAACTCCACTGCCTCGCCCTCTATTTTACGCAGTTCATCCTCCAGCATCCCGGTCTTTTCCTTCAGCTCGGATTTCAGCTCCTTAATTTCAGCAAGGTAGCTTTCCTTCTCCAGGGCCAGTAACTTTTTATGCTGCTCCAGGTCATCCGAAAGTTTCTTTATCTCTTTCTCTTTTGCCGGCAGCTCCGAGCTTAGCCTTCCCTGCAGGGCGCTGAGCTCTTTCTGAAACTCGCCTTTCTCTTTAAGCCACCTGTTTTCCCTTTCCGCCAGCTCTGCCCTCAGCTGCCTCTGGATAGACTCTTTTTCCTGGTTCAGTTTACGGTACTCTTCCTCCTTAAGGGAAAACTCCTCTCTCCACTTCTTACGCTCATCTTCCAGCTGAACCTGGAGCTTCCACCCCGACTCCTTAAGTTCATTTATTCTTTCCTCCAGAGATTTTTTATTTTTTTCGGCCTGCTCGCGGATGCTCTTTATCTGCTCATCCTTATTGGCCAGTTTTTCTTCCCAGATATTCCTCTGCTCAACTACCCTCTGCTCGTATTCCTGCAGTATATTTTCCAGTTCCTCTCTCACTTTATTGACCTCCCACGATTTTTTATCAAGGTTCTTATTTAGCCGGTTTATCTCATCCAGCAAATGTTTCTTTTCTTCATTGAAAACCTCTCTTATATCTTCTTTTTCTTTTGAAAAATTTTTGGCGGATTCACTTTTCTCAATGCGGAGCCGGCGCAGTTTCTTATTAAAATCAGCTTTTATATTCTCTATCTCTTTTTCCTTACGCTTAATAGTGACGTTTAACTCTTTTTCCAAACTCTCTTTATCTTTTCTTATCTTTTCCGCAATAGCGGCTCCCTCCTCTTCCCGGCTTCTTATTCTCATACAGAGGAGATCTTTTTCCTCCTCAAATTTCTTTATGGTTAATTTAAGGGTTTTATCTTTTTCCGCCGTCTCATTTATTTTATCCAGGCTGATGCGCCTGACCTCTTCTTTAAGTTTTTCAATCAGGCTATCTTTTTCTGCAGCCTCCACCAGGCGCCGGGAATTGACTTCCTTTATTTCCCTGTGAAGCTCA
>PWQF01000196.1 GCA_003556865.1 Elusimicrobiota bacterium
ATTCTTGAGTATCAGCGTTCCGAAGGTGAGACAGACAGGGAAAGAGAGCCCTACACCGCCCAGAGCTACGGGGTAAGGCTGGAGCAGACAATTTTTCAGGGCGGCGCCAAATTTTATACCTACCGGAGAGAGAAAACTGCCCATCAGGTCGCCCGGTATTCACTCAGTAAAGTAATGGAGGAGATTAAGGAAGAGGTGAAAGAAGCCTATTTCAAGGTTCTTATGAATAAAAGTATTCTCAGAAGCTAAAGGCGGCTTATGCCTCAAATTGAAATTGAGTATGAAATGGCCCGCCAGCAGTATCAGAAAGAGTTTATTACCAATATAGACTATGAAGAAATAACAAACTTAAGGGAAAGCATAAGAATAAGAAAAGAGATGGTTAAGGATGAACTTGTTGTGGATGAAATGCAGCTTAAGAGTTCTTTGGGCTTAAGCTACGAAGATGAGCTGGAAATCAGGGAGTTTATGGATATTCCGACACTTGTCCCGCCCAGTTTTTCAATTGATGAAAGTATTGAAATAGCCCTTGAGAACAGGTATGAGAAAAAAATTGCCGATCTTACCGCCAGGCAGACTGAATATGAGCAGAGAGCCGCCATAGGCAGAGATTACCCTGAGATTTCAATTGAGGGATTTATGGGCCGCAGCGGACAGGTTTACCTGGATACCGATCCTCCTATGGCGGATCAGTGGTCGGTTTTCTTGAATTTAAGGTGGAGTTTTTGGGGAAGCACCATTAGCGGTAAATATGGTGAAAACAGGACGGAAGCTCCCATATTTCACGAATCCCTGGTTACCAGGAGCGAGGAGTATGTGGCCCAGTTTTCTCTTTTAGACGGCATAAGCCATATTTATGATAAAGCGGAAAAAGAGATACTTAAACTGCAGGCAATCAGGGATCAGAGGCTTACCGGAGAGCATGTTGCCCAGGAGGTTGAAAAACAGTACCGTAACCTGCTGCGCTCCATGGAATTGGTTGAGGTTACCCGTAAGAGGCTGGATGTCAGCAGAAGAAATGTTGATGTGGTAAATAAAAGAAGGCTTTTAGGGGAGGCAACCATAAAAGACGTTATGGATGCCAAACACGAAGGTGTGCAGATAGAGAGTTCATTATACGAGAACATTTTCAGGTTTTACATTGCGGCCGCTTCTTTAAACAGAAGTTGCGGAATGGAAATATTTCCGGTTAACATATGGCGGTAATTTTTGCCGGTGCTGAATTGCTTATTAAAGGAAAAATTGTTATTGTGGCTGATAAAGGATTAAAAGAAATATGAATATTGGAATAGTAATACCTTCGGAAACATATTTATTTTCCCCCTGGGAATATAATTATTATTTTACAGAGCTCTTAAGGGGGATTATAGCTGCAGCCAGCCTCTTTGAGTCCAATATAAGTATACTGCACAGGGGGTTTAATGAGGAGAAGGGGTATGTGGAGCTTGCCGGAAATATAGATTTTAAAGGGCTTATAGTACTTGCCCCGGTTTTAACCAAGGAAAGCTCCGGGGAACTTAAAGAAGTGCGAAAACCTACTATTCTTATAAACAGCAGGTATTCTCAGTTTAACTATATTGATTCCGACAATGAACACGGGGCTTCCCTGGCGGTAGAATATCTTATGGATATGGGGCATAGAAAAATTGCCTTTATAAGCGGGAAATATGAGACGGAAAACGCTAAAAAAAGGCTCCAGGGCTACCGCAGCGTAATGACTGACAGGGGACTTTTAGATAAAAAAATCATAAGGCACGGAGATTTTTCCAAGGATTCGGGCTACCACGAAATGATGGAGCTGCTTAACTTAAAGGAAAGGCCTACTGCTGTTTTCTGCTCGAATGACCTTATGGCCCTGGGAGCCATTAAGGCGGCCAAAGAAAAAGAATTATCAGTGCCGGATGATGTTTCAGTGGTAGGTTTTGACGATTTGGTTATTTCAAAATATTTCACGCCGCCCCTGACCAGTGTCAGGCAGCCACTGTTTCATATAGGAAAAGAGGCTCTTATTGTTTTAATGGGGATTATACACGGCGAAAAAAGTCAGCCCCAGCAGGTGGAGATAAAAACCCGTCTTATAGTAAGGGAGTCCGTTAAAAAAATTAACTAAAATCCTGTTCTTACTCTGACCTTGTAATTGGCTGTAATATAGGGGGTGAAATAAGGAGGTCTAAAAGATGAAAACATTTTCCGAGATTATTCAAAAGGGCAGCCTCAAAAAGATTAAAAAACTTATAAAGAAAGGGGCAGATCTAAATAAAAAAGACGATAAAGGCAGAACCCCTCTCTTTATTGCAGCCCGGCAAGGAGAAACTGAAATACTGAAACTTCTTCTGGATTCCGGATCACCTGCTTCATCTAAAAACACAATTTATGAGATGACCCCCTTAATGGCAGCCGCAGAAGGCGGATATAAGGATGCAGTAGAGGTTCTTATAAAGGCGGGAGCGGATCCTAACGCCAGGGACGCTTCCCTGAATACTCCGCTTTTTAAAGCTGCCTATTCAGGAAATGCCGATATAGTTAAAACCTTGCTGGAGGCGGGAGCGGATATAGAAGCAGAGAACCACTATAAATGGACCCCTCTAGCAGCGGCCGTAAGCGCAAACCAGGTAGGGGCAGTTAAAACTCTCTTAAGAGCCGGGGCAAATGCCGGTCACAGGCTTGAAATAAAGAAAGATCTTGCTTCTCCCGGTAAGAGCGGGGCGGGAAAATTAAAATTGACTCCCTTAATGCTGGCTGCTGAAAGATGTTATGCTGAAACGGTGAAGGCTATCTTATGGGAGCAGGTGGATGTTAATGAAAAGAACGGAGAAGGTGAAAATGCCTTAATGTTTGCGGCCGGCAGGGGTGACTCTGAAATTATAAAA
>PWQF01000311.1 GCA_003556865.1 Elusimicrobiota bacterium
AAAACAGGGCCCATAGCTCAGTCGGTCAGAGCACCTGACTCATAATCAGGGTGTCCCAGGTTCGAGTCCTGGTGGGCCCACCACTTTTTTAGGGCAATTAGCTCAGTGGCTAGAGCGTTCGGTTCACATCCGAAAGGCCGCAGGTTCAAGTCCTGCATTGCCCACCACTGGCAAAGTTTAAGAGTATGCCTCCTGGCTATATAAAGGAATAAACAAATGAATGATCAGATAGATAAACTTTTGCAGCTTCAGAACCTTGACCTAATTAAAGATGATATTACTGACCGACTTAAGGAAATTCCAGAGTTAATAAAAGAAGAGGAAAGCAAAACGCGTCAGGAGATCGAAAAAGTTAAACAGGCTGAGGAAGAACTAAAAAAGCTTAGAGTTGAGCTTAAGAACAGGGAAATGGATTTAGCCAAAATTGAGGAAGGAATAAAAAAGCACAGAGAAGAGCTTAATACTCTTAAAAGCAATGAAGCTTATACTAAAATGAATATGGAGATTGCGAAAAAAGAAAAAAATCTAAGTCTGGCTGAGGACCGTATTCTGAAATATTTTGACCAAATAGATGAAAAGGAAAAAGAGATAGAGGTTTTAAATAAAAATGTATCTCAGATGAAAGAACAGGTTAAAAAAAACCAGGATGGCTACAGACAGGAAAAAGAGAAGCTTCAGATAAATAAAAAAGAAACTGAAGAAAAAATTCAGCCCCTTTTAAATGAAATAAATAATAAACTTTTAAATGAGTATAAGAAAATACGTGCCGCCCGCAAGGGTCGGGCTTTAGCCGGGGTGAATAATTCAAGCTGTGAGGGCTGTTGCCTTAAATTAACTCCTCAGGCTATAAATGAGCTTATAGAGGAAAAAATAGTTAGGTGTGAGAACTGCAACCGGTTTCTCTACATAAATGAATAGGGAGGCTTTGCATAGGCTTATCGTTGATGGGGCCTGTTGGGGAAATCCCGGTATAACATCTGCGGGACTTCAAATTCTTGATCCCGGAGGAAAGGAGGTCTTAAAAGCATCCGTATTCTTGGGGCACGGCACAAATAATACAGCAGAATATCACGCAGTTCTTGAAGGCTTGAGAAGAGCACAGAGGTTGGGTATAACTAAACTTTCTGTCCACTCGGATTCTGAATTGGTGATAAAGCAGCTTCAAGGTTCTTACAGGGTGAAGGCTCCCGGACTGGCTAAGTTAAATAGTCAGATACGTGAATTAGTGGATAAGTTTAACAAAGTAAAATTTCTTTTTGTAGGCAGAAAAAATACTACTGCTGCTCATAACCTGGCCGAGGGGATGCTTAAAACTAAATGATGTTGCCTGCCGGCGGGCGGTCGCCGGCTTTGTCAAAAGCTGGAGGAAAGTCCGGACTCCGTAGGGCGGGAAGGGAAAGTGGCGCAGAAACCAGGTACAGAGGCCATTGGCCTGCTGTAGTGAAAAGGCTAAACCCCTTCCGGAGCAAGGCCAAATAGGGGCCCAGGCGCGGCCCGCGCTTTTTAAGGCCCGGGTAGGCTGCAGAGATAAATGACCGTTAGAACAGAATCCGGCTTACGGCCGGCAGGCAATATCATCTTAGGTTTTTTAACTATGGTGGGTTGCAACCTGATTATAACACATAAGTATGACTAAAAATAATAGAAAGCAATATATAAACAGAAAAAGGTTTCAATTTAAATATACCTTGATTATAATCGCTACGGTGTTAATAACAGCTTTAGTTCTTGTTTCCTCTTTTTACATGGACATAATGTCTGGATATCCCCAAATGATGGAAGAACTTTTTAATTTAGATAAATACCTTGTCAGAACCGCTATATTGGCTATACTGGCTTTAGTGTCCGGCATATTTATTACCCATAAAATAATCGGGCCGATTTTTAGAATAAAAAAAGCTTTTAGGGAAATTAGTGAAGGTAATTACGATGTTTATATTAATTTACGCCCGGGTGATGAGTTTTTTGATATGGGAAAGGAAATAAATGAACTTGCTGCTGCCTTAAAAAGACTGGATTCTTCCTCTGACTCTAAAAAAAAGAGTTCCTGATCTGACATATCTAAAATTATATTTTAATAGGTTTTTAAAATAAGAATTCATAAAAAATAAACTCCATTTTTTTGGGACTTCAAGCTGCGCTTTTTTTTAGCTGCTGCGATTCTGAAGCTACCGTACGAGAGTTGTTGCGAAAGCATGTTATATGACCATAATAAATAGACCCGCCTTAACTTGAAAATTAAAGGTTTTTCAAATTACTGATTTTACTTTCTGGGTCTTGGGCGTGTCATCTAAAACTTCAATAAAGCCAGGCTCCAAAAATGGATTTCATAAGCAAATCTTAAAAATGAGCGAAGTAAAGAAAGTGAAAAAAACCGAATATTACTGAATTGAGGGGGGGCACTACTCAGCTCATAATACTTATGAGAAGCATTATCTTGCGGTTCAAATTTCATCTTACCTTGTCATACTTCCTTGGCAGGTGCCACGTACCCGGTCTAATCTGAAAAAAAAATATAATTCCAGCCTGATTTTAAAATTTCATATAACTGACACCGGTTTTTTGCTTGTTTTACTTCTCCGCTTCTCTGTTTTATTGTAGCGCCAGAACCATAGCCCATAATAAAAATTATGAATTTTATGATAAAGCAAAGCAGATTACTCAATTCTGAATAATAAAAAATGGATCTAGGCTTGACAATTGTGAGGGAATTTGTATATATATCTAACAAGTGGTGTAAAGTGGTGTAAAGTGGGGAGAAGGTGAAAGATTTAATAGGAACCTACAGCCATAAAATTGATTCAAAACGCAGGATGTTTATTCCTTCCGACTATCGCGTTAGCGGAAAGTGGGTGATTACAGCCGGAC
>PWQF01000065.1 GCA_003556865.1 Elusimicrobiota bacterium
GAGAAATTGATATTATTGCCCGGGACGGGGAGTTTCTATGTTTTATAGAGGTGAAGTACCGGAAAGATAATAGTTTCGGTGCCCCTTCCGAAGCCGTAGACCGCTTGAAAACAGAAAAACTTAAGAGGGTTGCAAAATTTTATATTTCTTCACGCAATATTAAAGGCAGCGATTTCAGGTTTGATGTTGTAGCCATAAAAGGGGCAGGAATTAAGCTGATAAAAAATGCTTTCGGGGTTTAATTCTATGATTAATAGATTATGGCGTTAAGCATAGGAAAAAGTTTTTCCATCAGCGGCATAGAGGCCTACAATGTAAGCGTGGAGGTTGATGTCCGCCGGGGGCTTCCTTCTTATACCACTGTGGGCCTGGGAGATAAGGCGGTTAAGGAAAGTAAAAACAGGATAAATGCCGCCATAAAAAATTCCGGTTTTGAATTTCCCGTAAAGAAAATAACAGTTAATCTTGCGCCCGCCGCCGTTAAAAAAGAGGGATCCGCTTTTGATTTTCCCATTGCGCTGGGCATACTGCAGGCTACAGGCATAATCAGTAAAGGTTCCCTGGAAAATGTTGTCTGCGTTGGAGAGCTTTCACTGGCCGGCAAGCTTCGCAAGGTCAGAGGGGTTCTTCCGATGGCTCTTAAGCTTAAGAAAGAAGGTTTAGAAAAAATCCTGCTTCCCACTTTAAATAAAAGAGAGGCGGCAGCGATAGGGGGAATAAAGGTTATTCCCGTAGACTCCCTTCGGCAAGCGGTCCTTTACTTAAACGGTTCTGAAAATATTGATTCATTTAAGCTTAACTTAAAAGATGAGTTTGAGCGTGACCCTGATTACAGAGATGATTTTTCAGATATAAAGGGCCAGTATATGGCCAAGAGGGCTATGGAGATAGCCGCCGCCGGGGCCCACAATATTCTTATGACCGGCCCTCCGGGAGGCGGAAAGACTATGCTGGCCAGAAGAGTTATAACTATTCTGCCGCCCCTCGGCATAAAAGAAGCGGTTCAGGTCAGCGTCATACATTCGGTGGCCGGTAACCTGCCGGAGGGCAGGGCCCTTGTCTCCCGCCGCCCGTTCCGCTCGCCCCATCATACAGTTTCGGATATAGCTCTTGCCGGCGGGGGCGGAGTCCCCCGGCCGGGCGAAATATCCCTGGCCCACAGAGGGGTCTTGTTTCTGGATGAGTTTCCCGAGTTTAAAAGAGAGGCGGTAGAGGTTATACGCCAGCCCCTGGAGGAGGGGTATATAACTCTTTCCCGCGCCGCGGGAACGGCTCGTTACCCGGCCAGATTTATGCTGGTAGCCGCAATGAACCCCTGTCCCTGCGGGTACTGGCAGGTAAAATCAAAGAACTGCAGCTGCACCTTTTCCCGGGTAAAAAAGTACCGGACTAAAATATCCGGCCCGGTAATGGACAGGATTGATATTCATATTTCAGTCCCCCCTGTAAACAGGAGGGAGATGGAAAAAATGGAAATAGGGGAAAGCTCCTCTGATATAAGAAAAAGGGTGGTTTCTGCCCGGGCTATTCAGCAGGAAAGGTACATTAATGAGAAAAATATTTTTTCCAACGCGGAACTGGGAGCAAAGCAGCTGGACCGTTTCTGTCTTCCTTCAAAAGAGGCAAAAAAAATCCTTACCGAGGCCCTGGATATTTACGGGCTTTCTGTCAGGGCTTATAATAAAACTTTAAAGCTGGCCAGAACAGTTGCCGACCTGGCCGGCAGTTCCGGTATAAAAGAAGAGCATATGGCAGAGGCTCTTCAGTACAGGGTTAATATAGAAAAATGAGTTTAAACTCTATAGCTAAAAAGAGGCTTCTTCTGTCGGGTTTATGGATTCTTTCTGTATTTATCTTTTATTTTTATCTTAACCCCTGGCCGTTCAGCAACCTGATAAGGGCTTTAGGCGGAGCTTTTTTAATTACTCTTGTTGCCCTGGGAACAGGAGAGAAAATAATAAAAAAAGCGGGTTTAAGGACCCAGACCTTTCTTGAAAACCTTGCCTTTTCTGCAGGCCTGGGGCTTGGGGTATTATACCTGCTGAGCCTGCTGCTGGGTCTGGCCGGACTTTACAGGAGCATATGGGCATTTGCCGGTTTATTTTTACTTTTATTATTTTCCGCTAAAGAAATTAAGTTCAGGATAAAAGATACTTACGGCAAGTTTAAGAAGCATTCCAAAAACAGGTTTTCCTTTGTGGGGGCTTTCTTTCTTATTATCCTGGTCACCGGCCTGGGAGCCGTTCTTCTGGTTTCCATATCTCCGCCTGTTTCTGATTATGCCCTGTCCGGGCCTCTCTCATTATCTTCCCGCTATATTTTACAGGGAAGCCTTTCGCAGCTTCCCTACAGTTACCAGCAGCATCTTCCGCCGGGAATGAGTCTTATGTATGCTCTGGGGATTCTTGTAATGAGTGATGCCGGTGTGAGGTTAATAAATTTTCTTTTTATTTTTCTGCTTTCGGCCGGGGTATACTCACTTACCCGGAAATTTTTTCACAGGAAAATAGCTCTCTTTGCCTCAGCTGTAATGCTTTCCACCCCCGCACTTATAAATTTTTACGTTGCTGACCACTCTTTTACAGCCAGCCTTTTTTTTGGATTCCTCTCTCTTTACAGCTATATCTGCTGGGTCGGCAGCTCAAACTATGGGGAAGGGGTCTCATTAAAATGGCTTATTCTCTGCGGCGCGTTTGCCTCTTTTTCTCTTTCCTTTGGATTTTATTCTATATTTTTGCCGATGGCCCTGGTCTTTATGATTATTTACTGCATAGGGCCCATTAAAAAGAAGAGAAACCATCAGCTCACCCTGAAACATTTAGTTTTATTTTTAATTCCCTTTATTATACTTCTGCTTCCCC
>PWQF01000222.1 GCA_003556865.1 Elusimicrobiota bacterium
AAAATAGCTTACCCTGAAAGGGTAATAATAGTAGCTGATCATTTTACCCCCAACAAAGATATAAATTCAGCCCAGCAGGTAAAGAAGGTAAGGGAGTTTGCTTTTAGACACGGGCTTAGGTTTTTTGACGCAGGATGTGGAATAGAGCATGTTTTGCTTACAGAGCAGGGCCTGGTGGTTCCCAGGGATATCGTTATAGGAGCTGACTCCCATACAGTAACTTACGGAGCAATGGGAGCTTTAGCTACCGGTATGGGTTCAACTGATATTGCAGCGGCCTGGGCTACAGGAAAAGCCTGGTTTAAGGTCCCTCCTGCCTTGAAAATAGCTTATAGGGGTAAATTAAATAATTTTGTTTCCGGAAAAGATCTTATTTTATATCTAATAGGAAAAATAGGGGTTGACGGTGCACTTTATAAAGGGTTGGAATTTACAGGTGAAGCTTTGAGGGAACTTTCCCTTGATTCCAGGTTTACCATTTCAAATATGGCCATTGAGTGTGGCGGAAAGTACGGTATAATGGATGTTGATGATAAGGTGATAGAATATACCGAGCAGAGGGCCCAGCGCCCCTACAGTCCCCCACCTGAAGGGTACTCAATAGAAAGTGATAAAGATTTTGAAGATTTTATTGAAATTGACTGCTCCCTGATAAAACCGCAGGTGGCTTTACACGGGTCTCCGGCAAATTCCCGCTCCATAGACAATATTGATAAAATAAATGTGGATCAGGTGGTTCTGGGCTCTTGTACCAATGGAAGGTGGGAGGACTATCTGAAGGCATCTAAAATTATAAAGGGAAAAAAAATTAATCCTAATTTAAGGTTTATAGTTATTCCTTCAACTGCTTCTCTTTATAAACAAATGATATCCGAAGGACTGGCGGAAATTTTTATTGATGCTGGAGCTATAATATCTCCCCCCACCTGCGGACCCTGCCTAGGTGGTCATATGGGAATACTTGCTGAGGGTGAAAAAGCTTTGGCTACTACAAACAGAAATTTTACCGGACGTATGGGGCATAAGGATTCAGAAGTGTATCTTGCCAATCCGGAGGTGGCGGCGGCAACTGCGGTAGCCGGTTATATAATTACACCGGAGGAGATTACTTGAGCAGTAAATTTAATAAGAATAAAGAAAAAGAAGCATTAAAAATTAGCGGTAAGGCTCATATTTTCGGGGACGACATAGATACCGACCAGATAATACCTGCCAGATATCTTGATACATCGGATCCACATAAGCTGGCCCGGCATTGCATGTCAGGCAGTGATGAAGACTTTGCTAATAAAGTCCAGGAGGGAGATATAATTGTTGCTGGTAAAAATTTCGGTTGCGGGAGTTCAAGAGAGCATGCCCCTCTGTCCATTAAAGGATGCGGAGTGGGTGCGGTTGTGGCCCAAAGTTTTGCGCGGATATTTTTTCGAAATGCCGTAAACATAGGGCTCCCCATAGTAGAAGTGGCAGATTTTAAAGCCGAAGCCGGGGATGAGCTGGTAATAGATTTAAAAAAAGGAAAAATAAAAAATCTTGTCTCAGGGAAAAAATACAGTTTTAGCCCTTTCCCTGAATTCCTTCAAAAAATAATTAACTTTGGAGGATTAATGGAAAAAGTAAAAGAGGAGTTAGTAAGAGGTGAATAGAAAATACAAAATTGCTTTAATACCGGGGGACGGCACCGGCCCGGAGGTTATTGCAGAAGGGGTTAAGGTACTTAGGGCCGCCGGGGAACGATTTGAGTTGGATTTTGAGTTTGAAAAATTTGATTTCGGGGGAGAAAGGTTTAAAAAAACAGGGGAATCTCTTCCTTCGTCTGCAATTAAAGAATTTAAGAAATTTGACTCCATATATCTGGGGGCTATAGGTCATCCGGATGTTGCTCCGGGAGTTCTGGAAAAAGGAATACTTCTTAAACTCAGGTTTGAGCTTGACCAGTATATAAATTTACGGCCGGTAAAGCTTTACCCAGGGGTAGATACCCCTATTAAAAACAAAGGTCCCGCTGAGATTGACTTCACTGTTATTAGAGAAAATACCGAAGATCTTTATAGTGGTACCGGTGGATTTACCCATAAGGGGGGAAGTAACGAAGTTGCTGTCCAAAGTGCCGTTTATACTAGAAAAGGTGTTGATAGGGCACTTAAATATGCTTTTGAATATGCTAAAGGAAGAAGAAAAAATAGGCCATGGAAAGGTCTTTCTGATAAAGAAAAAAATTCAGGTCTGAAAGGACAGCTTACTCTGGTGGGAAAGACAAATGTCCTTACTTATATATATGATCTATGGGACAGGGCCTTTAACGATATGGGCAGGAATATGTATCCTGATATTAAAAGGGACTATAACCATGTTGATGCCTGCTGTATGTGGATGGTTAAGAACCCTGAATGGTATGATGTAATAGTAACAGGGAATATGTTCGGGGATATAATAACAGACTTGGGAGCAATTATTCAGGGTGGTATGGGTGTAGCTGCGGGTGGGAATATAAACCCGGAAGGGGTATCAATGTTTGAGCCCATAGGGGGCAGTGCACCTAAATATACGGGCTTAAATGTTATAAACCCTCTAGCAGCAATTGCAGCCGCTCAGCTTATGCTGGAAGAAATGGGAGAAACTGAAGCTGCCGAAAAGGTTGAAGATGCTATTAAATGGGCAGTCTCTGAAAAACTTTCCGGCCTCGCGGCCGGGAAAATGGGATATTATACTTCAGAAGTGGGGGATATGCTTGCAAAAAAGGTATCAGAATAAAAAATGAGATGAATATAAAAAAATATAATGTCGCGGTAGTAGGAGCTACGGGGGCTGTAGGCGAAAAAATGAGACAAGTCCTGTGGGAAAGAAGTTTTCCGATTAA
>PWQF01000074.1 GCA_003556865.1 Elusimicrobiota bacterium
GACATACACAGAATTTGAATATACTGTAATACTATAGCGTCACCTTTCCGTTGGATTTTTCGGATTGATACATATGGCAACACTCGAAAACACCAACCATATAAGGATATTTGGGCACAATTGTTGTTATATGGATGAAAATTATAATATAGCTATAATACATTTAACAACACATGCCCGCGATACCCATACTCTCAACAGAAAGCATCAGATCTTTCATTGAGCAGCGACAAGTAGTTACTTTTGACCAGCTCACATCGGAATTCCATTGCTCCTATATGTCCATCCTTCGGAGAAAAGAGGAGTTAGGATACCTCACAAGTTACAACCGATATGGGATTGGCTTGACACTTCCGACCATACCGATTTTCAACAAGTTCAATATCTGGAAATACGGTGATTTCCTCTTCTCAAAGTGGGGAGATGTGAAAAGTACTATCGTAGGTGTCGTAGATGAATCTCCTGAGGGGCTATATGCCAGAGACCTTCAACGAATACTGAACATCAGGGTCAATAACCACCTATCCATGTGCGTGAGAGAGAACAAAGTTTTCAAATGCCCTGACTTTGGGCACCCTGTCTATTTCAGCACCGTTGTCACAACCAGAAATGCCCAATATAGATTACGCGAAAAGCGATATCAAGATGAGCGGCCGGTTCAATCCCAACTATTGAGCCAAGACAAGGTCATCAAGATACTATTATTGATCATCAAGCATCGTGTAACCAGTGCTCATAAACTGAAGCCACTTGTGGCGTTGGAGGGGCTTTCGCTTTCTGAGCGATCGATTCAATGGGTTCTTGATAAATATGACATTCAAAAAAAGGGGTCTCTATAGCCCTTTTGGACATACTTCTCCAAATGCAACAAGGATTGTGTGAAGAAGCAAGGATACTCAAAGATGTCCCTGCAATTGTCCTCGATTGTCATCCTGAAGTGCGACAATGTGCCTATCATGGAACCGCTCTCCACGTTATGAAAACCGATACTCGAAACGCGTTGAGCATAAACTATCCACCATTTAGATACCGAAAGGTCTTTCTGTACTGCCCGGAATGTAAGAAATGTGCCGAGCTTGGAGCACAGGTGCCTTGGAAGTATGTGCCCGAAACCCCGCTTCTCACCCGTGGGAAATCTCCTTTCGCAATGGATATTGTTGCAAAAGTAGGGATTATGAAATATATTGATTGTATGCGGCGTGAGGATATCAGCGCGACATTGAAGAAAGAATATGGGTGCGATATCTGTGATGGGTCACTATCGGATATCAGCAAGGAGTTCCTGGTACGGGTCAAGTGCCTTCATCAAATGATGATAGGGCAGTTATCCGAGGAAATGGCTCAAGGAGGGGGCTACATTCTTGGGATAGATGGAACGGGCGATGGTGGTGGTGAACGGATATTGATCATCATGGACCTGCTCAGAGATCTTGTTCTCCTTTCGGAAAGAATCTCCTCTGAGAGCAAGGACAATATCACACCTTATGTTCAGACCATCAAAGCCCAATTTGGCCTTCCCTTGGCATCTGTTTGCGACATGCATTTGGCAATGATGAATCCACTTCTTGAAGTGATGAAAGGAGTTGCTTTACGTGTCTGCCATTACCATCTCTTTGACGACATCGGCTGTGACCTGATGAAAGAACAGTATCTGCGGTTCCGTCAACTCATCATCAACAGGAAATTACGTCCCTATCTTGTCCGTTTACGCAAGAGACTTTTTCAAGAAATACAGGAAGAGGGACTTGATATTGGTCAGATAGCCAAGGAGATGAGGTATGGGATAATTCGTCCAGGTGTAACTATTGCTGCCACCATGTATGCACAGGTCTATGATACCCTTTCCTGGATACTCAGATACCATGAAGATAACCATGGCATGCGTTTTCCCTTTGCCTATCCTTATCTATCCCTGTACGAGAGAGCGATAGATGGGTTGAAGGCCATAACCCGTATTCGGCAGAACGCCGCAAGAGGTAACTACAGCCCCAAGTATCTTCGGGATTTGGAAACATATCTGCGCGACATGCTCGTTGAGAATAAGGTGAAAGGAGAATTGCTTGACCTATATGCTTCTTTGAAATCCAGCATCAAACTCTTTGACGAACTTCGTTCGATACTTCATATTCCTCGTGACAAGACAGATATTCCGAGAGACAAACTCATCATTCGATCAAATGAGGATATCGGTGAAATGAGGGCGGCCCTCATGGTATTCAGGGACCGGCTTGAGGTATTGGCTGCCGATGGGAATCATCCCCAGGAGCAGATCATTTTGGACCATCTTGACAGATATTGGCCATACATCATCCTGGACAATGCAAAAGTAACCATCAATGGGGAAGAGGTGCAGATCGAGATACCACGTACCTCAGGTGGTAATGAAACCTGTTTTGGTATGATCAAGGTATCTGTCCGCAAACGTCTGGGAAAGAAGGACATAGGCCGAGAACTCGACAACTATGGTGACCATTTTAGGTATGTTCACAACCTCAAGAACAAAGAATATGTGACGATGCTTTGTGGGTCCCTGGATAATTTGACCACTGTGTTCGAAACGATTCCTCCAAAGATGGTAGCCGATGGACTGTGGTCTCTTCAGAAGCGAATGATAGGGTATGACATCACAAAGGGAAAGCGAAAGGAAAAACCAGTGACCATTGAAGAGATCAGTAATGGCGTAAATCAAGTTGGCACAAGGGTTGAGGAAGTGATGGAATGGAGAAAATTTTACCCGCCAGAAATGTGGGGGAGAGAGCCCAACGGATTATTGACGCTATAGGGGGAGTCCCGCACCCCTGCCAGAATATTTAAGTAATAAAACCCTCTTATCTTGGTATGTGAA
>PWQF01000299.1 GCA_003556865.1 Elusimicrobiota bacterium
AGCCTGTCCCCTTTGGGCCTCTTATGTCTCTTGCGGCGCCGGACTGCTCAAACTGCCTGAAAATCTTACTTAGATCCTCCTCGGGGATGCCCGGCCCGGTATCTTTAACCCAGACCTTAACCATTCCGCTGCCTTCTTTTTGGGCTCCCACGGTTATAGTCCCCTTTTCGGGAGTAAATTTCAGGGCGTTGCCTATAAGGTTGGTCAGAACCTGGTTGACCCTGTCCGGGTCGGCTTCCACTGGTGGGACAGTTTCCCCCGCCTCATTTTTCATAGTGACGGAATTTTTCTGGGCCATTGAATCCAGCAAGGTTAAAGTTTTCTGGACCATATCGCCCACCCTGCACATCTGGGTCTTCAACTCCATCATTCCGGCCCTTATCTTTGCCATATCCAGAACATCGCTTATAAACCGGGAGAGGCGCTGGGCGCTTATTTTCATTATATTAAGAGCTTTTTTTCTTTTCTCCTCGGGGACATCCACTCCTCTTTCCAGGAGAAGATCTATATAGCCCTCAATAGCGGCTAACGGGGTTCTAAGCTCATGGGAAACAGCATTTACAAAATCGTCCTTCGCCCTGTCCAGTTCTTCCAGTTTTTCAGCCATCTCATTAAATTCTTCTGCAAGACCCCCTATCTCATCTTTTGACTTTATATTTATTTCAGTAGAAAGCCTTCCTTCACCTATCAGCCTGGCGCCCTGGGCAAGCTCTATTATTGGCCTGGTTATTGTCCTGGATAAAAAAAGAGCCAGTATTATTCCTAAAATAAGAGCAATTAAGGAAATCCTGGTGATTTGCCGGGCGGTATGCTTGATGGCATCTTCCACCCTGTTGTTGTAATAGGCTTCAGAATAACCTATCTGGGCCACCCCTATTTTTCTTCTGGCCAGGTAAACCGGGGCCGAAAGCTCGTACCCGTCCTCCCATAAATCGTGTATATCATAGACTTCATAGACATTATCTCTTTTCTCACTGTCTGTAAATAAAACCCTTTCCGTATCAAGGTTGTAAAAGTTTATGTACAGTATGCCCGGGTAAGTGTTCTGCAGGGCGGTCATATTATTGAGCAGCATCAGCTCGTCATGGACAAGAAGAGCCTCTTCGGAAAGCGTCACAAAACTGCGCAGTATTGTTTCCTGTTCTTCAAATATTTCCTTGATACGGGATTCCCTTTCAAAAATAAAAACCCCGTAGCTTATCATAATTACTACGAGAAATATTATACCTGCCGTAAATGTGCCGAATTTCAGGCTTATTTTCATATATTTTTACTGCAGTATCGCCCTCACCCTCTCCAGGGCCCGGCGGGCCTCTATATGTTCAGGGTTTAATTCCAGGGCTTTTGTCCAGTAGTCTGCCGCCCGTGAAAAATTTTCGTTTTTATACTCCTCAAGGCCCCGGTTGTACATACGTTCCGCTTCTGCCCTGTTCTCAGATTCAATCCTTGCTTCCAGCTCCCTTATTCTCTGCCGGGCCTCCCGGCTTTCGGGGTTATATTCCAGGGCTTTTCTGAACTCCTCCAGGGCCTCGGCGAACTGGTTCCTTTGAAAATATCTGTGCCCCTGGACAAAATGTCTTTCGGACAGCTTTTCCTTACTGTCTGTTATTGAAGTATTGAACCTGATGGTCCAGTCAGCCATATTCCTTACCCGGGCATACTGGAGACCCTCTTCAAAAAGCTCTATGGCTCTTTCATAATTTCCCCGGTTATAATGATCAAGTCCCTGGTTATAAAAACCTTCCAGTCTCCTGGTTGCCTCTTCCCTGATCCTGCGCTGGGTAGTTTCCCTTTCCTCTTCTTCCATTTCCCTTTCAATTTTTCTTATTTCCTCAATTCTTTCCCGGGCTGTTTCATTTGTGCTGTCCAGTATCAGGACCGCTGAATAATAATGCATTGCCGGCCCGTAAATTTCAGAGGTAAAAAATGCATCCGCCATCTGAAGAAGCTCGGATATCTCTTCCATATCCCCTTCCCTGGGTTCCCGCTGCCGGAGCATTGCGTGAGCCCTTGTAATTTCAGATAAGTAATCCCGGGTATTCCGGTAAGCGGGATCTATGCGGGAGACCCTGCGAAACTGGGCCTCGGCCCGTCGAAGATCACCTTCCAGGTAATATTCCACCCCCCTGCGGTAGTATCTTTCTATATCTGTTAACTTGTAGTCGCTTACATCTGCCTCTTCTCCGAATGCGAAGGATAAAGAAAAGGAATGGGAAGGGGAATATCCCCTCCTGCCCAGTATGGCGTAATTTAATCCCAGGTCCATATAATTAAGTCCGAACCCGAAACTGAACCTGCTCTCCCCCCCGGTTCCTGCGCAGTATCCGGACCTCACCAGGAAAGAAGCGGATGCGGGAATCTCGGTTCCCAGTTTAAAGAGGGATGAGTTGCCGGGCCGGGCTTCATAAGAAAAAGCCAGGCTGCTATCCTTTATATTACGTGACAGGAGAAACCCGAAAGTAAGGGGCAGGCTGTAGCGTTTATCCGCTATCTTGTAATTACCTGCAATATTTAGGACAGAGAGCCCGGCTTCAAGTTCATCGGAGAACCTATGAATAAAACCCATATCCGAAGCAAAAAGCATCCCTTCATCGGAATTCTGTTTTTCCCCTACTACCTTAAAGTTTATGCCGGCGCTGCCCATCTGCTCCATCTGGGAGTAAACAGGTATAGCAAAACCTGCCGAACCGGAGAGGAGATAGGCATCTGAAAGGGATGACTCATATGTCAGGTAGCTGAACCTGGTGCTTAAAACACCCAACCCGGCAGGATGGGAATAATATATAAAGCTGCTATTAAAATCAGTGCCGAATAACC
>PWQF01000294.1 GCA_003556865.1 Elusimicrobiota bacterium
CCTACAGAAGCGGCTTTAATTATTTTACCCGCGGCCTTAGTCCGGTGCAGGGGGCCTACCAGTTTTGCCAGGGCCTTAAGGTGCATTTCCGGTGAAGCGTTTTTAGGGCTTAGGAGAATAAAAAGAGCTTTTACTTTTTCACTTGTATGGGGGATTTCCCACCCTTTTTTGTTTATTCCCAGAAACGCGGTGGAGCCTTTTACATAAGGTATATGATCGTGAAGAAGAACAATCCCCGGAGAGAGTTCCATAGGCTCAGTTTTAGATAATTCCGAAAAAATAGTTGTAAGTTCGGATAAGAGCTCTTCCTGCCGGGGAAAAGCGGAGTTTAGCAGTTTTGAAACTGCTTCCTTCAGGCTACTATTCTGTAATGATACCATAATATGCTCCGGGGGAAGAAGGGATAGGCAGGCCGGTGCCTGGATTTTAGAGGAGTCCGACGTTCCTTTCCACGGCATTTCTGGAGGATAAATAACTACAAAATTGCTTTTTTCCATACTTTTTTCTATAATTCGGGGCATTTTACTTAAGTTGGGCCTCCAGGCAAGCCTCCCTTTCCTGACGTTAAAAAGAAACAGAAGGTCACTGCTGCTTTTCAAAGAGTTTTTAAGCCAGGGGACAAGTCCGTTCCAGTGTTCAAGCAGGATATCATCCTCCTGCAGCTTGGGGGGGCTGGCTTCTATGATCTTGCGCACGCTTTCAAATGTAGGCGGGACGGATACTGTAAGCAGTGAAGCTCCCAGCTGCTGGGTAAGTGTTTTGATAGCCCTTACCGCAGTTTCAAAACCCTCCTGATGCTCAATAAGGGGAGGCGCGGCCAGAACAACTCTCTTAAAAGTATTGATAGGTTCTGAATAACGGCTGACAAGAATCATCTGGCGGCTTCTTTCAATTATTGTGTCAAGAGTATGGCCGAAAGTTTGTGAATGTGAGATTACTTTTCCGCTCCATCCGAATATAGCGGTAGATATGCGAAGGTCTGTTATAGCCTGAAGGATGCCCGAGGGCACACTTGTGGCGGAGCGGGTTACCGGAACAACAGGTATATCTGCGGAAATGGCCTTTACCACAGCGTTTCCAAGCAGTTTTTCCGCACCGGCAATTCGTTCTTCAGTATTATCCCCGGACTCAACTACTGCCAGGGGATGGAGGGCTTCGTGCGAGTTGCGGCGCCTTATGAATTTAGCCAGGTCCATAAGTTCCTCTGCGGAGTTGGGGTTGGCCATTGGAATAAGAATCCTGTGGGGAGCGTCAGAGGGGCTGTAGGGTTTATCTTCCTCGCTGAGAGCAACTTTACGAGCATAGCGGTCTGTAAGCCAGGATCCGGAAAGACTGGTGAAAAGAATCATTATAACGGTCCCGGTTACAACATGTTCCGAAAAAATCCCTATATTATATCCCACCATAACCGCGGCAAGGGTAGCCGCCGCCTGGTTTACGCTTAGCCCGTATATAAGCATTCCCTCATTATGGTCATATGATAAAAGGCGCCTGGATACGGCTGCTGCTGCATATTTAGTAAAAATACCCGCAAAAACCATGGAAAGAGCAATAATGGTGGCGTCACCTCCTGAAAAAAGAAGTTTGACATTAACCAGCATTCCTACTGAAATAAGGAAAAAGGGGATAAAAAGAGAATGACCCACAAACTGTATGCGGTTCATAAGAGTGCTGTTTTCCGGAATAAGGCTGTTAAGGGTAAGTCCGGCCAGGAAAGCTCCTATTATAGGCTCCAGTCCGGCCAGGTGTGCAAGAAAGGCGCATATGAAAACAGCGGCCACCACCCCTGTGTAGGCTATAATCCCGTCTGTTGCTATATGCCTGAAAAACCACCGGCCAATCTTGGGAAGAAAGAATATAACGGCTGCAACATATATTGACATATGGGTAAGCATCCTCAGCCAGAAAAAAATGCCTGCCTCACCCTTATGGGCTGCAGCTATGACCGCAAGCACCAGCAGGGCGGCAGTATCGGTTATAAGTGTGCCCCCTATAGTGGTTGTAACAGCCCTCTGCCGGGTTAGTCCCAGTCTGCTGGCTATGGGATAAGTAATAAGGGTGTGAGAAGAGAACATGGTTGACAAAAGTATTGCAGCCGGCCAGGTAAACCACAAGAGGTGCCGCCCCATAAGTGTTCCGAATATGAGGGGTATCGCAAAGGTAAAAACTCCAAAAACAATGCTGTGGTTTTTATGTCTTATGAACTGGTCCAGGTCCAGTTCAAGCCCGGCAAGAAACATAAGGTAAAGCAGGCCCACGTGACCAAAAAGGTTAACCTCGCTGCCAACAACCCGCCCCTCCTTTATATACTCAAGTATTTCCAGTCCGTAGGGGCCTATAATAACCCCGGCAACTATAAGTCCTATTATACCCGGAAGTTTTATTTTTTGGGCAAGGAGAGGGGCTGCCAGTGCTGTGAAAAGCAGAATGGCAAATATAGTTACCGGATCAGTTACCGGCAGTACGTTGTTTAACATAGTTATAAAATTCTAAAATTCATTTCAGGCTGCCGCCTAAAAACAATACAAATTTTTTATGGAGTATTCAAGTTCTAAGATTTTAATTTAACAGGTTAATGCCTAATCTGAAATTTAATTAACGGTCAAAAAAAGGATTTTTAGAAGTTGCAGAAAGAGGAATTCCTAAGGCCATGCGCACATTTTCCCCCAGGGTATTGTTTTTTACAGCAGTATAACCCACCGTATACATAATGCGGTTGTCAATACGAAAATCCGCGGCCCTGCTTACTGCCGACCCCACGGCAGTTCCCAGGTCGGATAGATTATAGGCACAGCTGATGCCTTCTTTTTCAG
>PWQF01000297.1 GCA_003556865.1 Elusimicrobiota bacterium
CATCAGGGCCAGCGCCTCGTCGATGCCGTCCTGCAGTCGATCCCATCTTCGGGCAGAGCTCATGTTTACGCCCAGAAGCGGCTCGGCACCGGTATTTCGGATGACACTCATATATTGATCCAGGTCCATATATTCTGACTCGGGCCTTGAAGGAATCGTAATATCCGGGTCCCAACTGTCCTGCCATCCCTGCCCGGGTACCCGCGGAATTAGATCCAGTGCATTCCAGTGGTAATATGTGACAGTGGTGCCGGCCGGCCATCGCAGGACACCGGTTCCAACATCTTTAAGAAGCCCTTCGACCCGACCATCCTGCCAGATTGCGTCTTCTTCAACAAAGTAAATGAGATTGAAACCCATCAGTTGTGAACTGATGGCTTCCCCGGAATGGCCGATTAGTACAGCCGTATACTCGGCATCGTAATCAGTGGTTTGGAATTGAGATTTGTCAGTACATTTGGAAGCCATTTCTGTAATTGAAAATGCAGAGAACAGGATAAGGGTTACAATCGGTAGTATGAGCTTCATGGCTTTTCAGTTTGAGTTATTATTACTTTCTGGATCTGATATCTGACGCGAATTAACGCCGGATTATTCAGAAGACATGATACGTGAAGGCGGCTGTGAAAAGCACGAATAATCAATTGCGCCTGAGTTCCAGCATGGTCATTGAGATTTCAGGAGCGATGAGCGACAGTTTGTCCTGATTGAACCCGGTGATATCAGGAGTATTCAGACGGCTATTCTGTCCGTCTTCAGTGACCACGTAGGTCTGAATGTCCTGCAGTATCCAGTTACCGGTCAGTTCAGTAACCAATTCGGTTTCAACCGGAGAATTATTTTTATTCAGGATACTGATTCGGAGTACCTCATTCTGTTCATCCATTACCGCCAGGCTGGATATATGTGGTTGTGCTTCTGTGATATTAAGCGCCAGAACGGTACCATTTTGCATGGCGCCCAGAAACCGGAACAGATGGTAATTGGGTTGATGTTGATTGTTACTCGTATCCACGAAACTTCTCATGGTGATATTGTCACTTGGCCAGTGAATGGGCCAGAAAGCTGCCATATCCAGTCCGCCTTCGACAAATTGCATCATCATTTCCGATTGGATCAATGCCACCTGATGCGGAGTCAGTCGGTATTGCTTGTCCCCGCCCAGACCTATATTCCATTCAAGAGTGGCAAGTTTGATATCGGGATAGCCAAAATCAACTGTCATTTCCCGGAAATAAGCGATTTCCTCAGTATATGTATAGCCGGTCCAAAGCTGCTTAGGGGTATGTGAAAGCCATTTCACCATATTGGGATCGCCCCAACTCCAGTACCAGTGAACGTCAATGACGTCTATGTATTCTCCGGCTATTTCCAGCAGTGTTTCATAATTGAATCTCTGATTGCTGAATCCTTGTCTCCAGTTGGCTACCAGTTTGATATCGGAATCGAATGCACGCATGGCCGAACCAAATTCCCTGATTAATTCGGCGTATTCCTCGATCGTTTTTTCGCCGCCGTTACTATCATGCATATATGGTTCGTTATCCAGGTACCAGTATGTCACCTCGAAATCATTATCGCGGCAGTACTGCATCAGGGCCAGTGCTTCGTTGATGCCATCCTCCATGCGGTTCCATCGCCAAGCCGAACTCATGTTGATGCCTACCAGCGGCTCGGCGCCGATATGACGAATCAATTCTATATACTGATCCAGGTCCATGAATTCGGAGTCAGGTTTGGGTGTTACCGGGTTATTGGGGTCCCAGCTGTCCAACCAGCCTTCGCCGGTCAGTTCATCCCAGTGATAATATGATGTTACCGTACCGCCCGGCCAGCGGAGCAGCCGGGTATTGACGTCTTTTAAATACCCTCTGATTTTGCCATCCTCCCAGATTTCGTTATGTTCATGGGCATAAACCAGATTAAATCCCATCAAATGATCACTAACATTTCGGAGCGTTGCAGTTTCGGATACGTGAATCGAGTATTTTGTGACATTTCCGGCAGTATCAGAAGTTTCACTTCCGATTTGTTTGGCGTTGTTGGAAACCGCACATGCCAGGGTTGTAAAAATGCATAGCGCAATAGTTATTATGGATAACAAACGAGGATATGAGCAAAACATGTTCATGAAAAATATGGTTTAAGGTCGATGTTTGTCAGACGTTCTAGCGTCGACGTAATGTCAGCATATTGAACGACTGGCCGTGCGCATAAAAAGTGAGTTGATCCGCTCCGAATTCATCAAGCCGGAGCGTTTCCAGAAGGCTGCTATGTCCATGGTCAGTCACAACAAAGGTTTGCATATCTTCGATTACCCAAGCCGCATTAGAAGCAGATGGCAGAACCGTTTTTATGGTTTCCGTATTTTTATTCAAAAGGGCAATGCGGATGTAATTATCGTCTGCCACAGCAAGACTCAATACATGATCTGTCAGACTCTCCACCGTTTGTTTTAGAACAGAACCACCCTGCATTTTTCCCAGGAATTTAAAAATGGAGTATATGGGTTGTGATGAGTTGTCGGTCGGATCAACGAAACTGCGTATTTGCGTGCGCTCACCAGGATGATGCAAAGGCCAGAAAGTAGCCATGTCCACACGGCCGATAATGAACTGCATCAGCAACTCGGATTGTATCAAAGCTGTTTGATGGGGGGTTAATTGCTTCTCTCTGATAGGACCAACATTCCACTCCAGTACGGCCAGTTTCAAATCCGGATGTCCCAGTTCGGACATGGTTTGTCTGAACTCGTGGAATGTATCGATGTAGGTCAAACCAGTCCAGCGGCGGGTGGGTGTATGTTCGAG
>PWQF01000293.1 GCA_003556865.1 Elusimicrobiota bacterium
ATCTATTGTTATAAAATACCTGCGGGGTGTCTCGCTAATTACCTGGTCCGGATCCAGGTCAAGGAAAGCGTTACCCGAAGAATCAAAAGTTGAAGAGGCCAGGAAAATATCCGGCGAGGAGTTATTCTCATTATTTGGGGCGCTGATATCCGGATGAGTAAATATACCGTCACCGTCATCAAGCCAGAGGCGGACAGCAGTAACATCTTCATAAGAGGCGGCATGGGCTATGGACTGGTTAAGGTCCACCCTCATCCTGTACCATTCCGCGCTGCCGGAATTGGTGAAAATATCCAGCCTTTCCATAACCATATTTCTTCCGTCCTGGTATACTTCAGCCGGTCCGACCCTATCCCCCGTATCCGGGTCTATATAAGGCTGGACAACGGCTCCCCTGACAGTCAGGGGCGGGGAAGCCCCGTCTATATCCGGGTTATCAATATCCTCTATAAGCACCCTAAGCCTGGGAGTATCAGGGGGGTTAGAAACTACGGTGGAATATATAAATATGTCCAGGCGGCCGGGATTACCTTCATCTATTGATTGAGAAAAATCATAGTAAGATGGTATTGTGATGGGCATCTTATCCTCCGGATGCCCTATTATCTGGTCAGGGTAGCCTTCGGAAACAACGGTCAGGGTGGCTATACCCGTATAATAATGCCAGCTCTGGGTTGAAGCCGGAGCATAAGGGTCCGAGGGGTCAGGATAACCGGAGGCCGTATTGCCGTAGGTGTCAACCGCCCTTATATTTATTTCCTCATCCACGTAAACCGAAGCTTCTCCTGAATGGCTTAAAGAAAAACCAACCGCATCGGAGGGATAGACCGTAACCGGCTGCTGGACAGAGGTCCAGTTCTTTTCCGGGTCGGTCACCTGAACGCTGACGTTATGGTTACCGGCCGTGGTGTCGGTGTAATATATGGACCGTTGATAATTTCCTGAAGAAATTGTAACTATATTTCTCCCCCAGGTCTGGCCCATATCAGTTGAAAAATCAGCATTCACCGAATCCCCGTCCAGGGCAAAATCGGTGGTCTCTTTTACAGGAGATATGTTGCCGTATCTGTCCTGGGTCTGAAAGGTCATCCTGTAATTATCTTCCCCGTACTCCTGGTAATCGGTATACCCTATAACTACATTCCTGGGAGGAGTATCAAAGACTATCTGGGAAATTTCCCCCCCTACCACATATACATCCTGCCTTCCCCTGCCCCACCCTCCAGTGGCCCTTTCGGAAACAAGTTCCCAGGTTCCGGCCCGGTATATTTTAGCGTAAAAATGGGCGCTGGAAGTGTTTGTGGTTATTGTAATTTGGCTTATTTTATCTTCCGCTGTCCAGGAATGGGAAGAAGAAGAAAAATCAAATATAGACGAGTCGGCATCTGTAAGGCTGAGGTAAATATCCTCATTCCCCTCCACCTCGGACCGGTTTCCGAACCTATCCTGGGTCTGAACAACAAGCATCCATGAAGTGGCCCCGGCAGTGAGAGGTGAAGCAGAAGTGTAGGGGTCGGAAATAAATACCAGCCTGTCTATGGGGGCAGGGTCAACTGTCTGGTACTGGCGGGCTGAGCCCCAGTCCTCATCCGGAGCCGAAACCTCAACCAGCGGCTCGCCCCTTATATTGTCTACATAATAAAACTGCTGTGAAATAGAACCGGTTGAAATAACATTAAAAGGATGGGAGGGAGTCCACTCTCCCTCTTCATAATTAAATACCCCTTCATCGGTTATAAAGGCGGCCCAGGCTGACTCGGTTTCAAGCCTTAGGCTTACACTGTTTTCCACGTGCCTGGGATTACCGTACTCATCGTGAGGCCTTACCTCCATATACTGGGAAGTGGTTCCCGCCTGAAGGGTCCTGGCGGGTGTCACAATGCCCAGGTAGGATACTCCGGCAGGGTCAACCCTGACCCCGAAAGTTGCTTCTCCCGAACCGCCCGGAATGCTTGCCCCGTCAAGCCCGGCATCTGCGGTAACTGTATGGGATGATATTTCTACTGTGGGCTCCTGCCCCTGGATAGGATCAGGGATATCCCAGGAAGATTTCTGTTCGTAGTAATAAAACCTGGCACGGCTCTGGCCCGGATCTATGGTAATATCCTGCAGCCCGGTACCGCTGGAATCATCCAGCGGGTCGCCCGGCTGCCCGTCTACATACTCCCTGAAAATATGCCGGGGCGGAGAGCCGGAGTGGTCCAGGCGGGAGCCGGAATCGGTATTAAGGTCAACTATTGTCGGTCCGGTTTCTCCTTCGTTCCCGTACCTGTCTTTCCTTACTATCTCATAATGAAGGGCCGGATTTATTGAAGACCCGGCAGTAAAATGATTATTTCCGGTTAAAAATTCAAGGTAATCGGCAGTTCCCCCCACAGTAGTTATTTCAGCTGATTCTCCGCTGAGACCCGGAACGGTGGAAGCTTTCACCTCAACTCTTGCATAGTCTCCGGCATACTGGGAGACATAATAAAGTATGCCGCTTACCGCTCCGGAGGAGTCTGTCACTGCCGTTGTATTATTAAAGTAACCGCCGGTATTTTCCTCTCCGTTCAATAAAACTTCGGTGAACTGAGCGCCTATTCCTGAAGTTGAAATTTCCACTTCAAGCCCCACGGCGCCTTCTGTTGTCTGGTTATAGTAGCCGTCGGTGGCATAAGCTGTTATTGAAGCTGAACCGCCGGCGGGCCGGGTTAGGGCGTTCATTGGCAGAACCGTAAACCTTTCCACCTCTCCGGGATAAATCTCTATATCCTGCTGAAGCCCGTAAA
>PWQF01000008.1 GCA_003556865.1 Elusimicrobiota bacterium
GAGGCCCGCCGGGTCCTTGGGTCTGCGCTCCAGGAGATTTATCATCGCTTCGATGAGGCCGACCGGAAGGTGTCGGACGCCGACGTCCGTGCACTGTTCGACAACGAGCACTTGAAGGATCTGCCCGGTTGCTACGAGGACCTCGGCGTGGTTCGAGGAGCCGGCGCACAGAGGCGCTTCACCGTCGATGCCGGGGTAGCGGGAGCGGTGCTGGATCACGTCAAGCTGCGCGCTAGCCAAGGGCGATCCCCCGCCGGAAAGGAACTGGCGGAGCACTTTGGGGCTCCGCCGTTCGGCTGGCCTCTCGAGTTGATGAAACTTTGCGTAGCGGCCCTGCTCCGGGAGGGCTCCATCACAGTAACATCGAGCGGGGTCACGATCTCGAGTTGGCGAGCCCCCGAGGCTAAGGTTGCCGTTACGGGCAACCCGTCCTTCCGGGCCCTCACTGTCCACCCAAGGTCGGACGAGCGCCTTTCGAGTCGCGAGCTTCGGCAGGCTGCTCGGATCCTCGAGGAGCGCTTTGGCTTAACCGCTCCTGGGCTCACCGAAGAGTCCGTGGCTGGGGTGATCCAGGCGGACCTCTGTAATGCTTTGCCCACCGTTATGCGCATCGATGAGGTTCTCAAGCGCTTGGCGCTGCCCGGACAGGAGCTGGTGAACCGTGTGGCGAGCTCGCTCCAGGCGATACGGTCCGGAACGGCCGAGGATGCCATACGGTCGCTTCTCGCCGAGGCCGATCAGTTGCAGACCGGCATCCAAAGATCCCGAGCCTTGACTCAGGTGCTGAGTGGGGATGGCCTGGCGACTCTGGAACGGGCGACGACCGTCCGAACTGTAACCCTCCCGGTCTTGGAATCTGAGCTTGCCGAGGAGGACTCCGCGCTCCGGGCGGGACGCGATCTCTGCGATCTGCTGACTATCGAGAGTTTTTTCGAAAAGATGTCCGCGATCCGGTTGGGGGTTCAGACCGTTGTGCAGGCTTACGACTCCCTGTTGGGGGCGGCCGTCGAAGAGCGAGACGATGCCGTGCAGCGGGCCGTCGAACGTCTCGAAGAAGCTCCAGGATGGGGAAAGATCACGGACGAGCAGCGGGACCGCCTCCTGAGCCCTCTGGTCGCCATCCGTGATGACGCCCCGCCGGACGACGCCTACGCATCGGCTTCGCCGACTCTCGAGCGTGCGCGGCTTCAGGGGCAAGCTGTCGAGGCGAAGCTCAGTGACACCTTGACCGCACTGCGAAAGTTGGTCGCGCCCACGGCGAAGGTCCTGCGTGTGGGCGCACTCGGACTCGGACCGATTCGAAGCCCGGAGGAACTCGCCGCCGTCCTCGAAACACTCGAGGAGAAGGTCCTGCCGCTGCTCAACGATGCCGACGTCGAGTCGGTAATCCTGGAGTAGCAGACATGGACCGTGACCTTCGGAACCGACTCTCATCCACTGTGCTCGAGGCGCGATCGCTCCTCGAGGCGGACTTCCGTGACCAGCTTGAGAGCCAGTTCAACATCATGCGCGATGGAGCAGTAGGGTCCCCGGGCCCGGGTTCTGATGTCTTGCGGCGACGGCTTCTCGACGTTCGAGAACACTTCATCGCATCGGGCGCAACGACGTCCGAGGCCGTGGCTCGGCTGGTGCGGGAACAAGCCTTCACCGCCCTGAACCGATTCGTCGGCCTCAAATTGGCGGAAGAAAGAGAGGTGATCCGGGCCTGCGTCGGAGCCGGAATCGAGTCGGCGGGCGTGGCCGAGCTACTTGACCTGGCCCCTGGTCTGAACGTGCTTCCTGATCGCGGCTACCGGCTCGCGCTCGAGACCATGATGGACGAACTAGGTCTGGACCTTGCTCTCGTATTCGATCGTGCTGCCCCGACCGGTGTGCTTTGGCCTCGACCGCACACGCTATCCGCACTTCTCACGCTCATCAATGATGATGAGATCAAACCCGTGTGGCTCGATGACGAGACATTGGGGTGGGTCTACCAATATTTCAATGCGGATGAGGTGAGCGAGATGCGGGAGGCGTCAGCGGCGCCGCGCGACAGTCGTGAACTTGCGGTCCGAAATCAGTTTTTCACCCCGGACTACGTGGTTCGCTTCCTGACGGACAATACGTTGGGCCGTCTCTGGGCCGGATGGATGAAGGGGGAAACCCGCATTGCTGGCGAAGGTCGCCTCCTGATTCCATCCACGAGTCACCCCGTTTCGAGCCAACCAAAGGATCCGCGGGACATCCGAGTTCTCGATCCGGCATGCGGCTCGGGACACTTCCTGCTCTATGCCTTCGATCTGCTGCTATCGGTCTACGAAGAAGCCTGGGAGAAGGCACTGGAGGTAAGGTTCTCAGAAACGGGGAAGTCGCTGCGAGATTCGTACACCACGTTAGGTGAGCTGCAGGTGCAGGCGCCCGCCCTGATTCTCCGACACAACCTTTACGGCCTCGAGATCGACCCCCGGTGTGCGCAGGTTGCTTCGTTGGCGCTTTGGCTGCGGGCGCAACGGCAATGGCGTGACATGGGCGTTCCGAAAGCGGATCGGCCTGCAGTAACGCGGGCGAATATCGTGGTCGCGGAGGCGCCCGACGACGCACTCGATCGGGAGCAGTTGGAGGCCATCGGCATGGCGCCGGTCGTCATCGACATCCTTCTCGAGCTGCGAGACACGATGCGGCAGGCGGATGTGCTGGGCTATCTGTTGAGGCCGGAGCGCGCCTTGCACCAGGCCTTGGAGGAGCGCCGGCTGGACGCAGAGCAGGCGGACATCTTCACCCCACATCAAACGGAAA
>PWQF01000007.1 GCA_003556865.1 Elusimicrobiota bacterium
CGCCATTCAGCCCGACGGCTCTATCGAACCAGTCGGCACCGAAAAACCCCGGGCCGATGAGTCCGGTCACGCCGCCCTCGCACTCGGGGAGTTCTACCGCGCCACTGCTGAGGCAAACTTCGAGCAGGCCGATCTGATCGACCTCGCCGCGCGTTGCATCACGGCGCAGACCTTCATGGACGGTGAACACGAGAACGGGCTCGGCTACGCCGCGCTCGGCCTGCTTGCCTTCGGCCCGGCCAAGGAACGCAACCCCGTATGGGAGCGCCTGCTCGACCCTACCCGTGAGAGTCTCGACAAACAACTTCTCGCACGCTCGGACTACGAGAATCATTTTCAGGCATTCAATATCGCCAAGGCAGTGACCCGCTACAGCATGGGCCTGTCCAAAAAGGACGAAACCGGCAAGTTGATCGACCGCTATGTGACCCGGGTTCATGAGCGCAGTTCTGCCGGATTTTTTGACGATTATGCAGGCAAGGGTATCGGCGGCGTCTTCGATATCTACGGCCCAATGTCGCTGATCTTCATCCGCCAGGCATTGCAGTTGCACGGTAATATCCACCTGCGCGATCGCAAACTTCCGAGCCTGCGCACCATCGCCGAAAAGTATCTGAAGCTGCTCCCCGATATCGTACGTGCCGACGGAATGGGCTGGATCCACGGGCGTGGTATCGGCGCATACGGTCAGATGCATTGCATATCGCTCATACTCCAGGCGATGCGTGATGGCTGGATCACTGAGGACAAAAAGCCTCTATATTTCGATATCCTGAAACGCCTGTTCCAATTCTTTTTCCTCACCTACTTGGATCAGGATCAGGGCTTCATCGTGGTGCGCGACCTTGAGCGGGACACCCAACCGCAACACACCACCCGAATGGCCAATTTCGATGGCGTGCGCTACCTCTGCCAATGGGCCCGTCTTGCACGCTCAATCGGTGGAACCTTGGATGCCCGCTCCCAACAGCGTCGCACCGGCGGCCGTTTTGTTGTCTTCGACAAGAGCAACAAAAAAGAACAAGGCCTCTTCCTCTATCAGGACATCGAGAGCGGGCTTCAGGTTCAACTCCCTCTGATGAGCGGTGGGGGCAGCGGAAGCTCCGATTACCTCGCGTTCCCACACGCACCGGGGATTTTCGACTGGCCCACAAATCTTTACCTGCCCGTACTGCTGCCCGAACTCAAGTTCGGCGAACACCGGGTAGTCCCTTCTTATTACGGCAAGCGCTGTGTCACGGGCATGGGCCTGCGCAACAGCTTCTACTTCCGCTACGAACAACCGGACTTTATCACTGTTGAAGAGAAGATTCTTCCGGGTCTCGGCAATGTCAAAGTCTCCTGGAACTTCTCCGGCAACAAGATCACCAGTGAGTTCCTCTTCACTGTCAAAAAACAACTGCAGTGCGATCAAATGCGCTACGTCCTGGCGATCGGTTCTCCCCACTCGGAAAAACATGCTCCCATGACCTTTACCCTCGGCAACGAGGGCCTCGGCTGCAGTGTCGACAAGGATGATTTTCATGCCGAGTGGCAGGAAACTGAAGTGGTCACCAACGAACCCGCCTACCGAACTTGCTGGGGCAATATCCACTACATCCAAACCTTGCTCCGCGACCACCCGCTCATCATGCGACCCGGTCAGCAATACCGCCTCAGCCTGACTTTCGCCCCCGAGGTGGCTTTGCTCGACAGCTAAACCCTTTCTTTAGCAATGCTGACTGCCCGCATTATTCCCTGCCTGGATGTCAATGCCGGTCGGGTCGTCAAAGGTATAAAGTTTGAACAACTGCGCGATGCCGGCGATCCGGTAGCCATCGCGCGCGCCTATCAGGAACAGGGCGCGGATGAACTCGTCTTTCTCGATATCACCGCCTCCAGCGACGAACGCGAGATCATGCGCGATATTGTCGAGGCTACAGCCGGTGAGTGTTTTATGCCCCTGACCGTCGGAGGTGGCATTCGCAATCTGGATAACATCCGCGACATGCTGAATGCCGGGGCCGATAAGGTCAGCCTCAATACCGCAGCCTTGCAGCATCCCGGCTTGATCGAGTCCGCCGCAGCGCGTTTCGGCAGTCAGTGTATTGTCGTCGCCATTGATGCCAAACGCCAACCCGGCAAGCAAGCCTGGACCGTTTACACTCACGGTGGCCGCAACCCGACCCACTGGGATGCAGTCGACTGGGCCCGCGAGGTTGTGCGACTCGGTGCCGGGGAGATTCTACTAACCAGCATGGATGCCGATGGCACCAAAGATGGCTACGATATTGAGCTGACTCGGGCCATTAGCGAGGCCGTCAGCGTTCCAGTTATCGCCTCTGGCGGTGCGGGTAACCTGCAGCACCTAGTGGATGTGATCAAGGATGGCAAAGCTTCCGCCGTGCTCGCCGCATCGATTTTTCACTTCGGCGAAACAACTATCCCAGAGGCCAAACAGTATCTGCGTGCCCACGGTATCCCCGTAAGGATCGAGCAAAGCTAAAGCAAGCCGACTACCATTCCACCAACGTAGCCGGGGCGCTTCAGCCCCCGGTCCAGTTGTGCGCGGGCCGCGATGGTTCGGGCGCTAAAGCAACCCGACTACCACATACACCGCCACCCACGTAGCCGGGGCGCTTCAGCCCACGGACCAGTTGTGCGCGGGCCGCGATGGTTCGGGCGCTAAAGCAGCCCGACTACCAAATACACCAACCTAGCCGGGGCGCTTCAGCCCCCGGTCCAATTGTGCGCGGGCCGCCGATGGTTCGGGCGCTAAAGCAACCCGACTA
>PWQF01000242.1 GCA_003556865.1 Elusimicrobiota bacterium
AGGATATCGATCTTTGCGTAAGATTAGAGTGATTATTTATCTCCTGCTGGGTAAACTTGAATTTGCGCTTCCGGAGGTATTACCCACATGAAACGTCGAAGAGGCATTAATTTTTTCCATAACCCCTTTTATTTTATTTATAAAAAAAAGTCAATAAAGTGACAATTTAAAGGCGGAACTTATCATAATATTGTACCTGAAAATCTTAATTGAGGCTTTTACTAAAGATCAGACCCGGAGCCTTCTTTATTATATCTCCTGAATAAAGAGCGTTTACAAGGATTTCACACCCGGCCCAGCAGCCGGGGCATTTTCTTACCCATTCTCTGTATTCTTTTATTTTCTTTCCCTCTTTTAATTTTATATAGTTTTCTTTGGTCAGGTTGCCCGCAAGGTTGGAGTTATACAGGCATACGGGAACATCCCCGTTGGGAAGAATCCGCAGATGGCTTTTCAGCGCCCGGCAGGAAGGGTTAGGTTCCTTTTTTTTGTTGACCATCCTTGAATAGAGCCCCTTAAGATAATATCTCTTGGCCAGTATTTCACTTAAGTTTTGGTAAGAGCCTGCGTCCCTGAAAAGTTTTTTTAAAAAAATCTTTATTTCTTTTTCACTGAATTTCCCGAAACTCCTGAATTCAGATGAAGTTTTTTTATAGTCTCCCCGGTAAAGGGCTGTGCCGGGGGCATAGGCAAAGACAGGATGAACCCCCACGCTAATCTTATTCAACTCCGATGAAAGCCGGTAATAGCTTTTCATTGACTCCCGGTCTACAATAGTCTGGTTTACTCCCAGGTAGAACTTTTTATCTTTTCGTAAAAGAGCAAGTTTTCTTAGGGTTTCCATAGCCCTCTCATAGGCGCCGGGAACCCCCCGTATTCTGTCATTTTCCTCTTTTATGCTGTCTATGGAAACTTTCAGGTGAATTTTCCGGGGGGTTTTAACGTTCTCAATAACCTGAAGTATATCAGCAGTTAAAAGACCGTTGGTAGTTATATGTATCACGCCGGGCCGGGCTTTTTCATCTACAATATTTATTACCCGGGCCAGGTCTTTCCTCATAAAAGGCTCACCCCCGCTTATTCTAACCGCATCAACTCCCTTAAACTGCTTAAATATCTTTCCTATCTCTTGAGGGCTCAGTTCAGTACTTTTTCTTTTCTTCCAGATACTGCACATAATGCATCTGCAGTTGCATCTCCAGGTAACAAAAAATGTTATAAAAGAGGGACGGCGCCGCAGGCCAACGGCCTCCTTAAAAAGAGAAAACAGCACTTTAAAAATCATTCTCCCCTCTTTCCCGCAAGCTCCCTTATCTGCCGGTAATAATCGTTATAGCGGCTGTCTATTTCAGAAGCTTTTGAAGCCTGGGCCAGGGCCTCTTCTGTCTCCCCCAGCATATATAGGGAATAAGAGAGATAATAATGGGCCCGGGCAGAACCCAGCCCGGAATCAATGATATACTCCGCTCTCTCCGCAGCCTCCTCCAGCAGTTTTTCTCTTTCCCCGGACTCGGTTTCACTGACTGCATCCTGAATTAAATCTTCGGCCGCATCCTGATGGTAGCTGAGAAAAACCTGCAGAACCGGGTTCTGAACAGGCTCCGGAGCAGACTCCTTTAATTCATAGAGGAATACTCCCTGGTCGGAATAAAGAAGTTTAAGGTGCTCATCAAAAAACTCCCGGTAAATTCTTACTTCTTCAGGACTTAAATCCATATAACCGTACCCGGCAGTTCTAAGGGCTTCGGGTATGTTAAATATAAAATGGGTAAATTCTTCTTCTCTTAAAATTCCGTAAAGATCCGACCCGCTCCCCACCTCTTCCAAGTTTATATAAGTTACAATAGGTAAAAGTCCTGAAGGGGCAAATGAAACATGGGGCCGGTCAAGATGGTATGATTTGGCATCCCCGCTGACTATTATATTAACTTCTTCCGGAAGATTATGGTTTACATACTCAAAGACACTGTATGAGGGCGCAGGATACATTGCCCTGGTCTCTGAAAGGAAATCCTCCCTGCTGAGAGCCCCCGTCACCAGGGAAAGGGGCATATATACCGTCTGGGCCAGCATAGACATAAAAATAAAATTTACAGAAAAGTGAAAAAGAAGGGTCCCGCAGGAAAGCAGCCGGAAAAGAGGCCCCTGCAGGGAGAGCTTTTCCGCCCCCCGGGCCGCCAGCACGGAAAGAGCCGGAAAAGCCAAGGCGAAATATTTTACCTTCTCATCCTGTATCCCCCAGGATATGAAGGCAAATAAAGAAAACAGTCCCAGGTAAAGAAGTATTTTTCTTTCTTCTTTTTCACCCTTAAAAAGAAAAAGTAGCGGTATAAATATCAGAAAAAGAGTTCCCGGCATATAGTAATCGGGAGAATCGTACCTTCCCCGCTTTCCGCCTTCCGTGGAAAGGGTCCAGGGCAGAAGGAAAAGCTTTCTAAGTCTCTCCATCCTTGTGAACCTGCTTATTCCGGGTTCATAGACCTCGCCGCTTTCTATCATATCATAGGGATAGCGGCTTGAAAGCCGGCTGCTGAAAAAGGGATGGACAGGATTTCCGGTCTCAATATAATTTCTAAGGAGCCAGGGCATAAAAACAACAACCATTATTCCTCCCCAGATAAGAAGCCTTTTTAAGCCGATCCCTTGAAAAAAGATAAACCGCGGCGGCGGCAAAAAAAGTAAAGGCCATATTAAGAAGCTTGGCCCCGGCCGTGGAATCAATCATTATCATAAAAAGAAAAGACATCTGGGGTATAAGGGGAAAGC
>PWQF01000006.1 GCA_003556865.1 Elusimicrobiota bacterium
ATATGAGAATATATACTTTCAAGCTTTTTTTCTCTTATAACATTTTTGACAGCAGGTGTGGCTACCAGAACTTCCGCGGCCAGGGCCATACCGGAAGTATCTTTTCTGGGGATAAGCTGCTGATTTATAATAGCAACAAGAGAAAAAGAGAGCTGAATAGCAATCTGCTGCTGCTGTTCGGACTCAAACACATTTACCATACGTTGGAGAGACTCTGCCGCATCCCCGGTATGCAGGGTGGAAAGAATTAGATGACCGGTTTCAGCCATTGTTATGGCTGAATGTATTGATTCAAGATCCCTCAGCTCTCCTATGAGAACTACATCCGGATCTTCCCTTAAACCAAACTTAAGAGCATTGGCAAAACTTAAGGTATCAATACCTATTTCCCTCTGATGTATAAGACTGTTGGCATTTTTATGAACAAATTCAATGGGATCCTCAATGGTAAGAATATGACATTTTCTTTTATGATTAATATAGTTTACCATGGAGGCAAGTGAGGTTGATTTTCCGCTGCCGGTGGGACCCGAAACCAGAATAAGGCCGTTATGCCTGTCACACAGGGACTTGATTACTTCCCCCGGAAGTCCTAGTTTATCCATAGCAGGTATTTCTTCATAAACGGTTCTTATGGCAGCTGCTATTGAGTTTCTCTGCTTAAAAACATTTATGCGGAAACGGCCCACATCCTTTTCGCCAAAAGAAAAATCCACCACCTTATTTTCCTCAAACTTTTCAATATGTTCACTGCTCATTATGCTGTAAAGCATTCTTCGGCATTCTTCTTCGGTAAGAGGGGGAAAGGTAAGAGGAAAAAGGTCGGTATCAACCCTGACATATGGAGGCGTTGCAACCGAAAGATGTAAATCCGAGGCAAATTTCTGATTCATTAAAACAAGCAGTTCCTTAAGATATTTATCTGTTTTCTGCATTATTTGCTCCCTTTAAAAACTTTTAATTTCTCCAGACTCCAGCACATAAACAAGTTCGCTTATAATTTCAGGTGAAGGTTTAATGAGAATTACCTTTTTAAGATATTCGGCGCTCTTTTCCGGATATCCCAGCATAAAATAGTTCCTTGCCTTCACGTGCCAGGCACGGGAACCCTGATAAAGTGGATGCCGGCTTAATGACCCGGAAAGCACTTGATTTGATTTTTCGTGAAAACCGTTAACCGAGTAGGCAAGTCCCAAATTATAATTAACCCTGGGATTATCCGGGGCATAACGGGAGGCATTCTCGTATAACTTCAATGTATTTGCAAATAAAAAATTCCGGTTAAAAGATAGAAGATGAAAAAAAACAATTAAAGATAATCCTAAGATATAGGAATGTCTCATTCCGAATATTTTCCGGGGCCCCTTATATATTGCCCTAAAAGCGGTATATAGCAATCTGCTTACAAAATAAATGCCGCCGGCCAGGGGCAGGTATAAGTAACGGTCCGAAACAGTATTGTGCAGAGGAATTATATTACTTGCGGGTATATAAGTTATAATAAAAAACAGCATAGATAATTTCAGCTTTTTATCTTTCAGTTTAAATACCAGGTAAATAAAAGATGAAATCAATAAGAAACCCAGTATAGAGGCAAGATTTAACCTATCAACGGTTATCTGGTATTCATAACTAAGAAAAAAAGGAAGAAAAATATTTCTAATATAAATAAAAAAGGTTATAAATATTGTGTTTAAGTAAGTGAGCAGGGATTCGGCAGGGTTAACCCCGCCGGTTATACTTACAAAAAAGGTGTCAAAGATATCATATGAATATCTTCTAATCCAGAAAGTTAAAATATATACAAACGAAACAGCTAACATTCCCATATTGTAGATGGTAAACCTGAACCCGGGCTTTTTAGATTTTTTCAGTATTCCGAAGCCCGAAAGCACTAATAAAAGAACCGGCAGCATCACCGCTGTCTCCTTTGATAAAAGCGCAATAAAAAAAAGAAAAGCTGAAGCTAAAAGATAAAATAGATTTTTAAGCCAGGGCTGGGGATTGCGATATAAGTAAAGTAGCGCCATAAATGAAGAGAGAAAAAAAATGCTTACCAGAAGCTCGGACCTGAATCCGGGGACATTAACCACCTCAGCATTTACAGGATGAACCCCGAACAGAAAGGCGGTAAAAAATGAAAATTCACGCCCCGACCCCAAAAATTTAAAAAGAGTAAAGATTAAGCACACATTTAATATATGAAGAAATATATTTTTTATCCTGTAACCCAGGGCTCGTTCGCCCCAAAAAAGGTGATCGGCCATTAAGGAAAAAACCGTAGCCGGCCGGGCACCGTTTACAATGGGCACGGGAGAGAAAAAAGTCCCTGCCGAAATAAGCAGCTTCGCATTACTGAAATCTTTGATAAAATCATTTTCAGCAATTAAATATTTATCCTCCGGGGTGAAATCCCCTGCAGGTGCGTTGGAATAGGTAATCAGAATACCTATAGACAAAAAAAGAAAATAAAATCTATATCTCACTTTGCCGTCAGACGGCTTTTAATGTACCTTATCTCCTCCAGGAAAACTACAGCCTCCATATTATAACTGTCCAGCATAATTGCGCGAAGTATATTTTCTTCGGCCTTGCTGTAAAAGTTATTGTCAGCATACCCGGATGCCTGCAATAAAAGCAAATCCGCCCGGTGGCGGCTTCTCTGATTTTTTTCCTGTATAAGAGCCTGGGCTATTAAAATATCAAACCTATTTGGATCCACATCCCTTATACGCTTAAACAAGCCTACGGCGTGCCTGTAATTACCGGCAAGATAACTCTCCACTGCCCGTCTTAAATATTTTACATCCTCCTCAGAAGTAAATCCGGGTAAGCTGGAAAGCCGGCGGCGCGAGGATTCAAGTATGTAACTGGCCATATGATGTGAGGGGTTATGGGTTAATATTATATCGGCCTTCTGGGCAGCGCTTATGTAATCACCGCTTTCATAAAAATTTCTTGCAGATTCATAAACATAATCTATGAAATCACGGCGGGCATTTATAAGAATCTCGTTTATTTTTCTTATATCTTCGGCCATAATGCCGGCCCTGTTTATCAGTTCTATAATGCTTTCATAACTCATACCCCTTCCTTTCTCATACTGCTGAAGGACACTGTTATAAACTTCTATGAGTTCGGAATCCGGCATAACCTCTGCCGGGAGTGAAGTTATCGTAAAACGCTCAGCCAGCCCGCTTTTCATTAAACTTAAGAACGCCTGCCGGGCTGCCAACCTGTTGTTATTGAAGTTATGAACGGTGGCTTTTATAAAATAAGATTTATATCTGATTGATTCGGGAGTATCTTTAAGGGATAAAATTAATTTAATCTTATCCAGGGCTTCTTCCATTTCATAGTTCTGAATTTCTTCTACTGCTTCGGCAAAAAGAGTTTCCGGATTAAAGTCAGCTTCCGCTTTTTCATCCTCCGGAGCTACAGTTTCCCGCTCTTCCCTGATATACTCGCTTATCCTGTCAACCTCCTTGAACTTAAGGATCTCATTTATTTTATCAGCTGCTTTCCGGTAATTTCTACCGGAAAAATATTTTTGGGCCTTTTCCATCAGTTCACTTATCTGATTATAAGTACTTTTAAGCCTCTCCTCCTCCCGTTTTATAATCTTTTCAGCTTCTCTTATTTGCTCATTATCTTCAGCCAGCTCAGAAACTTCGTTAAATACCGCCCGGGCCGCGGAAATATTATCTTCTTTTATCTGCAAATAAATTTCGGATACTCCTTCATTAATCTGATCTTTTATACCCTCAATATGCTCCATAAGGGTCTCCGCCTCTGCATTTCCCGGGTCTGCAGAAAGTATATCTCTTATTAAATTTTCTGCCTCCGAGACCCTTTTTCTTTCCACAAGTCTATGAGCCCGCGCAATATCTTTTTCTATATTCTCCAAACCTCTGCTGAAAACTCTTTTTTCACGGTTATAAAGCTGAACAATATCTCTTTTATGCTCAATTTCAGCTATTATATTATCCTCAAGGTCTTTAAAATTCTCAATATGAAAAATATTTCTTATCGCATCAGAAGCTTCGGACCTTTTATCTTCTTCTAAAAAGGCATGAGCGGACCACAAGGCAGCCCGGAATCTTAACTCTCCCGGCGCGTCCTGGTCACCCATTACATCCTGCAGGATTCCGGCTGCTTCTGTGAAATTTTCTTCTTCTATCTGTTCTATTCCCTTACTAAAAATATCTTCAGAACTTTCCGCGTTTAAAGGCGCAGCTGCCAATATCCCGGTCAGCAAAACATATACTGCTCTTCTTTTTATATTCATTTTATTACCGCCTCCCCTACACTGTTAAAATTAACTATGATTCTTTCTCCCGGATCTATATCAACTACAGAATCCACACTCCCGGTAAAAGGATGATTAATGGAAATTGTATGCCTACCTGCCGGCACTTCCGGCATTCGCCTTATAGTTTCCCCAATTTTTTCCCCGTTAAAATAAATCTCAGCGCCGGGAAAATCCGGGCGCGTATCAATTATTAATACTGAATAACCATTCTCTCTCTCAGCGGCAGCTTGAGTATCCTGGTTTAAACGGGATATGTATTCCATATCCTCCGCCAGATAGACCTCAAGAATATCATTATCGTAAGGGACCCTTAATTCAACTCTCTTTTTTTCATATCCTTCAGCATTGACTTCAATTAAATTAGAACCCTCGGGCAGCTCAACAACAACACTTCCGTCCTCCTCCGTCTCCCCCAGAACCTGACCGAGACCGGTTACGGATGCCTGGGCCAGGGGGATATTTTGCTCCCGGGTCTTCACGGATATTGAAACAGGATGACGAATCCTGTCCATATGGGCCCTTATGTTATTCTGTCTGCCTATATTCAAGGTTCGTGTCCAGCGCTGATATCCAGGAGCATTAAAAGTTACCCGGCGGCTTCCGGCAGAAACCGGTACCTGGATCGGGGTCCGGCCACTGATTCTTCTCCCGTCTATCTGCAGTTCAGCCTCAATGCTCTTATCAGGATTATCCTTATCCCTTGCAATAAAATTAATAATCCTCCTTAACTCCGCAAAAAGCTCTTTATCACCCGGGATACTTATTTCCCCCTCCCAGTCCTCATATCTCTGGCTCTGAATATTCACCCGGTGAGTTCCCGCCGGAAGACGTGTTTCAAGCGGCGTAGGCCCGGCGGGTTCGTCATTTATATATACCTCGGCTCCTTCCGGGCTTGAGTTTACCGTTACTTCCTTTAAGAAGCTGCCGCGCAGGGAAATACGGGAATTTATCTTTTCCATTGTCCAGAAATCCGTATCAATATCACTGTCACTGTCAGGTCTTAAATCCAGGAGGCACCGGCCCCGTGTATCCCCTATAGCTCTTGAGCCCAGGGGCTCAAAATCCCGGTATTCAAGAACTATATTATACCTGTCAACAGACAAATCTAAGGAGACGGGAGTATTAACCCCTATTCTCCTGTCATTTATAAAAACCTCCGCCCCCTGAGGTTCGGAATCAATTTCCACTGTTAATTCAAAGGGTAAAATAAATTTCTGGGTAATGCCGTCAGCAAATTCTCTTCTTGCCCCCGGAATAGCTATGCTCCTGTCATCCTGGGCGGTTTCTGAAACTGTTATGGTATTGGTTAACCTGTTAAAACCGTCTCTTTCCATAACCAGCCTGTACTCCCCGGGCATTATCTGGCTGACCTGAACGGGGGTAAGGGAATTGGGCGGAAGAATATTATCCCCTTCATCTGTAATTATCTGAATATCTGCCCCGGCGGGAACAGAATCAATGACCATACTGGGAGGCCACAGCCTGTTATACATTCTCCGACCTACAGCAGTAAACTGTATAAAAACAGTATCCACAGCAAAAAATACCAGAATAAGTCCCGCCGCAAAAAGCCCCCATAATTTAATTTTGTTTTTTAACTGACGGGTTTTATCTATTACAAAATCAAAAATGGTTTTCTCTTTATCCGCTGTGCTGGAGATTCCGTCTTCACCGTCTTCCGGACTTAATGCTGACTCATCACCTTTAGAATAACCCCCGCTTTTTTCAGAAATCATCTCTTTTGCGGTTTGAGATAATTTTTTAGATTTTACCGGGCCTATCCCCTTAATGGATTCAAGAGCCTGGATATCGGCAGAAGCAATATTTTCAATACTGTCAAACCCTTTTTCAATTAAAAGCTTTTCCGTTTCTTCCCCTAAAGCATATAACCCTATTAATTCTGATATCCCGCTCTCGTTTCCGGAAGCGGGCCGGGAGGGAACCTCACCTATATTATCTTCCTTGCCGGTAGGCTTTTCCTTGCTTTTCTCTTTTTTAATATCAGTTAAGACCCTGTTTAAATCTCCGAAATCAACCGGCTTAACCAGATAGTCATAAGCCCCCTTTCTCATTGCCTCCATAGCAAGGTCCATCAGCCTTTCCCCCGTAATAAGCACGGGTGCTACGGAAGGATATTCTTCGGAAATTTTAGTTACGATTTCCAATCCCTTTATATCCGGCAGGTTATAGTCGCATAAGGCTATATCAAACTCATGCTGGCCCAGTTTCTCGAAAGCCTCTTCGCCGCATCCGGCAGTCTCCACGCCATACCCGCAGTTTGTGAGATAAAGCTTTAAAGACTCTATCAGGGTTTCATCATCATCTATCAGCAGTATTTTTGTAATTTCACTCATTTATTTGGGATAACCTTCCTTGCAGTAATAAAAACGGTAAGTTCATTGCGTATCTGCTCCCTGTCAGTCCTTTGAAACAGATAACCTATTATGGGAATATCTCCTATAAAAGGAACTTTCCTGTGGGTACTTGAATCCGTTTCTCTTATAAGCCCGCCTATTACAACCGTATCCCCGTCATTTAACTGAAATGAGGTATTAACCCTGCTGCTTTTTACTATGGGTATCCCGTCCGGTGATACACCGGTCTGAAAACTGTGAGCGGGAATAATATCCATTATTATTGTCCCGTCCCGGTTTACATAAGGGGTAGCCTCTATCTGAACCCCCACATCCTTAAATGAAGTGGTAGCCATACGTCCGCCTTCAGCAGTTTCCGTAAGTTCCTGGTAAGGAAGCTCGTCTACTATGTCAATAGAAGCGGTCCTGTTGCTCAACACCAGGATTTTTGGGTTATTAAGCATCCGGGCCTCGGTTTTTGTCTGAAGGGCCTTAATAAGGGCATCTATATTATAGCCCCGCTCAATTACACCCAGGCTTAAACTGGGCCCTTCAATATTACGGGCAAACTCCTGGTTATAAACAGGGGCATCCGAATCACTTACATACTTGAAATCCGTCAGATCCATACCCATTTCCAGGGCATCCGAGATATTAAGCTCCAGGATTTTAGCCTCTATAAAGACCTGGGGGGTAGGAGTATCAAGCCTTGCTATAAGTTCGCCTATCCTGTTTATATTATCAGCCAGGTCAGTGACTATAAGCGAGTTGGTTCTCTTGTCCGCAGTTGCGCCCCCCCCTATATTAAGCTGCGGCTCAATTATGGGAATAAGATCTTCCGGATTTGCATAATTTAAAGAAAAAACCTGCGACACCTTAATTAAAATTTCTTCTCTCCTGCTCTTAATTACATATATATCGGTATCAGGCTGCCTTATGTAATAAAGCTCGTAAGTATCCAGTAAAGCGTTAAGAGCCTCGTCTGCTGAAACATCCTCAAGTGTCAAGACTATTTCCATTTGCGCCAGGTCGGTATCGGTAATTAATTTTCGGTCCGTCCTGTCGCTCAATATCCTTAATACTGTTCTCAGGGGGACCCTCTGGAAATCAATAGATATAAGTGGCTCCTCCCCGAAACCTGAAGCTGCAAGCATAAACAACAATACCGCTGTAATTAATGTTTTCTTTTTCATTTAATTTCTCCTTATCATTAAAAGTCTACCCTGGTGAGTAAATATCTTTTATTTTAATCTATCTGAAGCCTTATCTGCCTCTCATTCCATTCCATAATCACAAAATCTCTTTCAATCCTTGTCACCCTTGCGCCTCGTACCACATCCCCTATGCTTCGCAGTTCGCCGTCTATGATGGCAACAGGTGAGCTTTCATCCCAGACAATGCCGCCCAGATGAAGCCGGGGGGGGCGCCGGACAATGACCCTTTCCTCATAAAGGGTGTCCCTGTAATAGAGGGGGTCTTTATCTATATCAATATTAATCTCTTTAAATTCGGTCAGTTCCAGGATATTTTCTATTACTTCTAAAGATGCAGCCGGCATATTCAGCAAAGCATCAGTCCCCACAGCCAGTTCATCCGCAGTAACGGCTTCCGTATTTATATCAGGTATATTAAAAACAAATATTTCAGTTTCGTGAGCGTTCCTGTCCCAGGCGCTCCGGAAGGTCATATTCCCCAGGCCTATAAAATTTTCAGCAGTATAGATTTCCTTAAGAAACTGCAGCGAGTCATTAAAAGAAGCCCTGAAGCTCATACTTGAAAGCTGTTTTAAATATTTATATTCATGGACATTTTCAACGTGATTTATTTGCTCAAGTCTAAGCCCCCCGGCGGAGGCAGCTTCAGCAATATAGGTGTTTAAATCTTCGGGGCTCAGGCCGGGAGTAAGGATATAATCCGCAAACTCTTCAGAAATGCCTTCTGCCTCCTCAAATTTAGCCCTGTACTCTATAATATTCTGAACCAGCAGATTAAGGTCACTTAAATATTTACGGGATTCAGTTAATCCCGCCCTGGCCTCCTGCATTCTGTTATTTTCCGGGCCTATAAGGGCAAAAATCAGCAGCAAAACAATTACAATGAGCCCTCCCCCGGCGATAGCGCCTTTTTTTATCCAGCTTTTTTTATATGTATATCTATCCATTATTCTCCTATCATACTTAAGACTAAATCAAACTGAAGCAAATTTTTCCCGCCCACCTCGATTTCACCGGCTTCATCTGCTTCAACTCCCCCAGGAAAAAAAAGGCTCTCTTCCAGCAGCAGAATATATTCCCCCACTCTTTCCGCGGCATTATCTGCAGGCTCAAGTAAAAGAGTTACCAAAACCCTTTCTTCGGCACTGTTCACCTTAATATTATAAATATGCATCTTTTCAGGCAGTAGACGGCCTACCTGCGCAAGCCGGGAGGCATATTCTTTTCTCTGTTCAAGAATCTCTTCAACAATACTTACTTTTTTATACAACTCAGTCCACCCGGCAATCCAATCATCCACATTATACCTGCGTGACAACTGATTTACCTCAGTTTCAGCCGCTCTTAACTCTCTCTCATAATTAGAAGTTCTTATGGAAAGGTTTATGTAAAAAGTAATTAACCCGGCCAGCAGCAGAAAAGCAGCTCCACCTGCAATTAAGATTATCTTTTTTAACTTATCACTGAAATTTTTTGTAAGAGCCCTTTTTCTTATTAAATTTATCTCTATCATTACTGCCTCAAGGCCAGACCGGCCGCAACGGAAAGCATAGGCCCGCTGCTTTTATTGCTTTCCCCTTTTAAGTTATCCATAGGATTCCATAATACAGTTTCAATACCCATAATCTCTTTTATCATAGAGCAGATGCCTTTAACCATAGCCCCGCCGCCCGTAATATATATTTTATCAAGCGAAGGCAGCATCCTGTTGCTCTGGCAGTACTCAACTGCCCTGTGAAGGTTTTCAATTAAATCAGGAGTAGTCCTTCGCAATATATTTTTTATGTTTAGCCCGGCCTCCTCCCAAACTTCCGGATTTCTCTTGATTTTTTCCGCCTTTTCCTTTTTAATATTAAGAGTTGAAGCAATACGGCTTGTAATGTCCGCGCCTCCGAACTTTATATTTTTGGCAAAGCATAGGCCCTCGCTGTTTACAATAGCAAACCCGGTCGCAGTATGTCCGCAGTCCACCAGGGCCGCGCTTCTGTTTTTAACTCCGAAATCGGGGTTTAATTTCATAAAGCAGTTTACCAGGGCCAGTATATCAATATCTGCAATTTCAGCAAAATATTTTGCTCCCTGGACCACCTTCATATTTTCATTTATATGGTTTGAAGGGGCAGCAGCAACAAGGACATTAAGACCTCCCTTTGTTTTTTTCAATATTGATGCGTCCATATCCATTCCTTCAAGGCTGGTATATATATATTTCTCGGCATTATATTTAATACTGTTTCTCAACTCATCTTCGGGAAGAACCGGGAATTCAGTAAGCCGCAGAACCGTATCCGGGCTTCCCACGGCAAAAGCGGCTCTCCTTCCGGTAAAATTGGCTTTTCCGGTAATTTTTTTAAGAGCTTCCAGCTTGGTTTCAAAAGTTATATCTTTACCTTTTTTCCTGCGGAACTCCTTAATCACCCCGTTTATATCATATATACTTCCCTTCCTTAATTCAACCTGGCACACCTTAACAAACTTTGAACCTATATCTATTCCAATCATTTTAAATGTCCAATCATTTTATTTCAAACGGTCCCTCTTCCCAGTAATCAACCTCCACATGCGGCCCCCTCACCGGCCTGAAATACCTGGATAAACCTTTAGCTTCCCCGCTGCTTGTCCCGTCGCTAAAGTCTACTGCCCAAGCCCGTGTGGGATCAGGAATATAAGTTGTTGAGGTCCAGTAAGAGGCAGCCTCTATCCCTGCAAAATCTGGGTAATCAAGCGGGCTTGAGGGATTCTGATAATTTACTATGCTTAAAAGTTCCTTCTTGTCCGGAAGTCTCCAGTCAAAAAATCCGGCGTAGTTTAATTCATTGCACAAATCAACTGCATCCTCCCAGCTTAAGGTCAGCTGAGGAAAATCAGAACCGAGGTCCAGATCCCTTACCCACATAAGGCCCGTCCTGTTATCTGTTATGGTGCCGTCGCCGTTATCGGAAAATCCGGCCGCAGGGCCTCCTGCCCTTGCATAAAAAAGCATATCCGTATCAGTAAGAACATCTCTTACCGGCACATAGGGTATTGAACTTGTCTCAACCATATGGCCTATGCTTCCATCGGTGATATCAACATAATAGCCTCCACTTCCTCCGGTAGTGGCAGTCCAGCGGCGGGGGGATGAGGTATCACCA
>PWQF01000162.1 GCA_003556865.1 Elusimicrobiota bacterium
ATAATATTTGTTCGAAAACGAACAGCATGTGTTCGTAAATGGGGTTTATAAAGCTGTATATTATTTGAACGTGTTCTGTAATGATCAGATATACAGTTTTATGCCTGGTTTGGCATGAGTTTGGTGACTCCTTGAGTAAAAGATTACTAATCAAATTAGGAGGACCCAAAAAATGAAAAAATCAATCATTTTAACTATTATTGGAACTGTTTGTATTGCTTTTATGGCAAAAGCCGGAGTTCCTGATTATGTCATCTGCAACGAAGGTGTACGATATTTTGAAAAAGTTCGTTATTCCCTCAATTCCAATTTGATGGGAATTTCAGATGAAGGGAGGGTGCGCTACGATTCGGAAGATGTTATTTCTTTCAGCAGAAACGGACGAGTTTATCAAAGAATGCCGGTTATCCGCAACAACGAGGAGACAGGTCGTTACGACTTTATGGAACTGGTTGCCTACAGGAATGGCATGAAGGTTTTAAGAGAAAGGTCTGGTCGAATTTCCGGTCTGAACTCCCATGATCTGGTTGTCTACAAAGACGGTAAATACGTGGTAAGGTTTGACGAAAAGAACAGTGATAACCTTAGCAGGTTTTTCTTCAAACCCGGTTTAGTTGCATCTGAAAGGTAGCAGTATTGGTAACTGCGAATAAAAAAAATGCCCCTGTAACCGGGGCATTTTTTTTGAAAATCAGAAAGGCAAAAGATCATCATCAGCAGGCGGAGGGACATCCTCCGGCGGAGGTACTTCACTTTCAGCTGCCGGTCCCGTTTTCCGGGGCGGTGATTCTTTTTCGATTCTCCATGCCTTTATGTCGGTATACCATCTTTCATTAAACTCTCTCGATTCAATGTTTACACTCACCTTTAATTGGTCACCTTCATCAAATCCCTTAATTTCTCCTGCTTTTTCTCCCCAGGCACTAATACATATCTTACGGGAGTACTCTCCATGAGTTTCTATAATAAAGTCCTGCTTTATCCACGGTCCGTTTTTACCGGTACCGTTTTGCTGGGGAAGTATCTGTAGCAGCCTGCCTTCTAGCACAATACTCATTTCAATCTTAATTTAACCTTTCCGGCTGATTAAACCCGTAAATGTTGATATTTGAAAATTATCTGGTTTTCCCGATTATTCGGAGTCTACTATATCAAGCAATTCAACTTCAAAGATCAGCATCATATAAGGCTCAATTACTCCTCCCTGCCGTGGATTGGCTCCATAGGCCAGATCCTGTGGTATGAAGAGTCTCCATTTTGATCCGACCGGCATTAGTTGGAGGGCTTCTGTCCATCCCGGTATGACCTGGTTGAGAAGAAACTGTGCCGGCTCACCCCGGTCGTAAGAACTGTCGAATACAGTGCCATTGAGCAAAGTTCCTTTGTAGTGGACAATAACTTCATCTTCAGCCCCAGGCCTTGGACCATCGCCCATAGTTATTACCTCATACTGTATACCTGATTGGGTTGTGGTTACACCCTCTTTTAATTTGTTATCAGCCAGAAAATTTTCTCCCTCTTCGAGATTTTCTCCAAACTGAAGCCTGGCAAAATATTCATTTAACATCATGTTTGCCTCTTCAGCGCTGACGAATGTCGATTCCCCATCAAAAATCTCCTTTACTGCCAGTGCTATTGCATTGGGGTTGATATCCTCCATTCCACTCATCATAAGGCTGTTTCCAAATGTAACACCTATGGCATAACTGATAGTGTCACTTTCTGTCTTTAATTCTGACCGCGTAAGACCACGATTTCCGCATGAAGAAAAAACCACTGCGGAAGTAAGAATAAGGGTTATAAAAAACTTTGTCTTCATAATTACAATTTATAATTAAAAATTAAAGTGCGAAAGTAAGGCAAATAATTTAGAAACGTGTATAAAATTTAGATATTTTAAATCAGCTTGTCTAATTTTAAGGTTTGGTTGCCAGAAGGATCTGTCTTTTGCCTTTCGGGCCGGGAATGCGGCTGACCAGAAGGCCTGCTGCCTGCATGTTTCGTCTTACCTGTCCTTTGGATGAGTATGTTGATAAGATGGCTCCCGGATTCATCATTTCAGATATATTTCTGAATATTTCTGGTGTCCATAGTTCTGCCTGAACATCCGGCCCAAAGGCATCAAAAAATATTGCATCATAGGTTTCGGGGGACCGGTAGGTGGTGAGGTCTGCTTTTATTTTCTTCAATCTGAAAAATCGGGTTATCTGTTCTTCTTTTTCCCAGGTGCATTCGTGTATTCGCTCAAAAAAAGATTTATCTGTTTCAGATTCTTTAAGGTATTTGGCGAATTCAAGCCATTCAGGTTTTGAGAGCGGATACAACTCAATTGAGTGATAACAGATAATTCTCTTTTCTTTTTCAGCCTCCCTGCAACTGAGGAAAGCATTTAAACCGGTACCAAAACCAGTTTCGAATAGCCTTATTTCCGGCTTATCAATTTGTCGCAGCACCTTGTCTATATAAACGAATAAAGATTCCTGTATTGCTCCGTGGATAGAATGATAATGTTCATTCAACTCCGGCACATATAAAGTCGGGGAACCATCACCTGTTCTTGCCAATATTCTCTGCATACTCACACTTAAGGTCATTTAGGCCTGATTTGCACTTAAGGTCATTTCAACCTGATTTTCAGTGGTTATGGGATTTGATCAACTGTATTGCTGATTCCAGAATTGTATCCATACCTCTGATTTCATCGCTTCTTCTTTGATTCACCTGGATTGCAGGAGGAACCCCGTGCTCTACATTAAAAC
>PWQF01000164.1 GCA_003556865.1 Elusimicrobiota bacterium
AACTATAGTGCTGGATGTCCCTGTCCAGGAAGTAATAACTAAAGATAATGTTCCGGCCAGCGTAAACGCGGTATGTTATTTCAGGGTTATGGACCCGGCCAAATCCGTTGTGGAGGTTCAAAACTTTGTGATGGCCACATCCCAGGTTGCACAGACCACCCTTAGAAGCGTGGTGGGTGAAGCGGAGCTGGACGAGGTGCTTTCTTCCCGCGAAAAGCTTAATTCCAAGCTTCAGACAATAATAGACAAGGCTACCGACCCCTGGGGCATAAAGGTTTCTATGGTTGAGATAAAGGATGTTCAGATTCCACAGAGTATGCAGCGCGCCATAGCTGCTCAGGCAGAAGCCGAGCGGGACCGGAGGGCAAAAATAATAAATGCGGAAGGGGAATTCCAGGCTTCTGAAAAGATAGCCCAGGCAGCGGAGGTAATAGACCGCAATCCCGTAGGCATACAGCTTAGATTCTTAAGAACGCTTTCCGAAAAGGCTAAAGAGGGTAATGCAACTATAGTGCTGCCGGTGCCTATTGAACTTTTTAACTCTGTCAGGAGAAAGAAGGGGGAATAAAAATATGGCTGAAATTTTAATAATACACGGGCCCAACCTGAATCTTCTGGGCGGGCGGCAAACGGAAATATACGGTTCAAAAACCCTTGAGGATATTAACCGGGAGATAGAAGAAAAGGCTTCTGCGCTGAATCTTTCTCCTATCTTTTTTCAGTCAAATCACGAAGGGGATATAGTTGATGAAATAGGGAAGACAGATGCCGAAGCCATTATAATAAACCCTGCTGCTTTTACCCACACCAGCGTGGCTGTGCGGGATGCCCTTGAGGCCTATAAGGGGGCAGTGGTGGAAGTTCATCTTTCCAACATTTTTGCGCGGGAGGATTTCAGGCATAAATCCCTTACGGCGGCAGCCGCGGACGGGCTGGTATGCGGTTTTTCCTCCCACAGCTATATTCTGGCTATGGAAGCCGCGGCAAAATTAATACAGAAAAAAGAATAAATAAACTGCTGAAAGAGGCTGAAAGGGCCGGCGCGGAGACAGCGGCGGTCTTTGATCCTCTCAGCATTTATTACTTTAGCGGCTCCATGAGCGGTGGTGTCCTTATTGCCCGAGGCTGCGGCTCGGTTCTTTATGCTCCGGCGGTTAACCTGCTTGAGGCTGAAAAGAATAGTTCTTCTTCTGTTAAGGCGGAAGGTTTTTCCGGGGGAATACCTTTCAGGCGTATCTCCTGCTCTGCTGCCGGAAAAAAAATTTTAATAGATAGCAAAAATATTTCCTGCAGCCTGGGGTTTGAACTTCAAAACCGGTCAGGTATGAAACCTGTTTTTAAAGAGGGGGTTATATCTAAAATAAGGGAAATAAAAGATGAAGGGGAAATAAACCTTATCCGCAAATCCTGCCGCAGGGCTTTCGAGATTATAACAGAGCTGAATATTAGAAAATGGGCGGGCCGTTCCGAGTCGGAGATGGCCGGCCACCTTCAGGCGCTCAGCTGGGGCGAGGGGTTCGGGGGCCCGTCATTTACTCCGGTGGTTGCTTCCGGTATTAATTCCGCTTTTCCCCATCATTACCCTTCTTCCCGGAAAATAGATGAAACTATTTTGAAAATTGATTTCGGATTAAAATTTTCCGAGTACTGCAGTGACTTGACAAGAACATTTATTTTGGATAAGTTAAGTAAATATAAATTCTTTGACTCTGTTTATAATAAGGTTTCTGAAGCAAAAGAAGAGGCAGAAAAGCTTCTGGCTCCCGGTAAAAGATGCTCTGATATTTATAACGCTGCCGCCGGGGTTTTAGAAAAATACGGGCTTAAGAAATATTTTCCTCATAATCTGGGGCACGGCATAGGATTAAATGTTCACGAAGGGCCCCGCCTGGGTCCCGGCGAAAAATCAGAAATTAAGCCGGGGATGACCCTGACTGTTGAGCCCGGGGTTTATATGCCCGGAAAGGGGGGGGTAAGGATAGAGGATACTTATTTAATAACTGAGAAAGGTGCTGAAAAATTAACCAGAAAATACCCATAAATAAAATATCTACCAAGATGTACGTTATATTATCCGGAAAGGTTTGCAGCGTTGAATGGTTCCAGCATCATAAGCCCGGCAAGGGCGGCGCATTTATGAAGGTAAAGGCCAGGGACGTAGCCGGGGACCAGGTTATTGAGAAAACTTTCCGGGCCAGCGAAACAATCCTTCAGGCAATAGTTGAAAAGAGACCGGCCCAGTACCTTTACCGCGATGATAGCTTTTATGTCTTTATGTGCACCGATGATTATGCCCAGGTAAGGGTTGAGGAAAAAATAGTGGGTGAAGGCGGAAATTTTCTGGTAGAGGGAGAAGAAGTGCAGCTTTTGCTGTATGAGGGCCGGGTTTTAGAACTGGAGCTCCCCCCCCGGGTGGAATTAAAAATAGTTAAGGCCGCACCCGGGATTAAGGGCAATACCGTCTCCGGGGCCACTAAAACCGTCGAAACCGAAACAGGTCATAAGATAAGTGTCCCGCTTTTTATAGAAAAAGGGGATACTGTGGTTGTGGATACCAGGACAGGTGAATATAAGTCAAGAGCGGGAGAGTAATTTAATGAAAATCAAAACTGCTGCATCTAAGATTAAAGAGCTTGCCGGCCTGGCAAAGGATACGGATATAGAGGAAATCAGCTATAGCAGGGACGGACTCAAGGTCGGAATAAAAAGAATGCCCCCTAAAGCTAAAAAAGAAAAATCCCAAACCCCGTCCGGTTCTGAAAAATCAGGTTCTAAAAAGAAAGATGCTCCATCTGAATATGTTTATTCACATTCTGTGGGCCGGTTCCGGGATTTTTCGCTTCCTTCCCGCAAGTCCCTGGTTAAAAAGGGCCAGACTGTTAAAAAGGGCCAGAAAATGGGAATGATAGAATCCATGAAATTATTAAAGGAGATAATTGCTCCCTGCGAGGGAAAAGTAATAGAAAAGTATGTTAAGCAGGGAGAGCCGGTTGAGTACGGTCAGAAGCTCTTCAAAATAGAAATTGTTTAAGAAAATACTTATTGCTAACAGGGGGGAGATTGCCCTGAGGATAATACGGGCCTGCCGGGAAATGGGAATAAAGACAGTAGTCATACATTCCCAGGTAGACCAGAAATCATTTTCCACCCGCAATGCCGATGAAAGTATCTGCGTGGGGGCTGACCCGGCCTCGGAAAGTTATCTTAATATGGCCAATATAATAAGCGCTGCCGAGATTAGCGGCGCTGACGCTATTCACCCGGGCTACGGCTTTCTGGCTGAAAATTCTCATTTTGCAGAGGTTTGCGATACCTGCAACATAGCTTTTATCGGTCCCTCCAAACATGCTATTCTTTCTATGGGGGATAAGGCCCGGGCCAGGGAAATAATGGATAAGGATGGAGTCCCCATAGTTCCGGGCAGCCCCGGGATTATAACCAGGGTTGAAAAGGCGGCAAAAACAGCTAAAAAAATAGGCTATCCTGTTATTCTCAAGGCCACTTCGGGAGGGGGGGGGAAGGGAATGAGGATAGTGAAAAGCGAGGATGAGCTCAGGTCCCTTTTTGCCTCGGCCCAGAACGAGGCAAAAGCCTCGTTCGGAAACAGCGGTATTTATATAGAAAAATATATCAAGTCCCCCCGCCACATAGAATTTCAGATAGTTGCGGATAAAAAAGGCAACGTTCAATATCTTCCGGAAAGGGAGTGTTCCATACAGCGAAAACACCAGAAGCTTATAGAGGAATCTCCTTCTGCCTCGGTTGACAGTAAATTAAGGAAAAGGATGGGTAAGGCGGCCGTAAGGGCGGCCAGGGCCATAGACTATTCAACCGTGGGAACCGTTGAATTTCTTATGGATGAAAACAATAAGTTTTACTTTATGGAAATGAATACAAGAATACAGGTCGAGCACCCTGTTACCGAGGAGGTTACGGGAGTTGACCTTATAAAAGAGCAGATCCGCCTGGCAGCGGGAAAAAATCTTTCAGTAAAAAGAGTCCTGGAGCCGAGGGGCCATGCCATAGAATGCAGGATTAACGCCGAAGACTATACTAAAGATTTCAGGCCCAGTCCGGGGCAGGTAACCGATTTTAATCTTCCCGGCGGTCCGGGCATAAGGATTGATACCGCCATACATGCGGGTTATGAGATCCCGGCCTATTATGATTCAATGATTGCTAAAATTATCGCCCACGGCAGCAGCCGGGCCGAGGCTATAGACAGAATGAAAAGGGCTCTGGATGAATTTGAGATCGGGGGTGTAAAGACCACTATAGATTTTCACCGTATGGTTATGGACCACCCCACTTTTATAAAAGGAAACTATAATACCCATTTCATTGAAGACGAAATGGACCTCTAATGGAGCAAAAGGTAAATTGCTACATAAAAAAGACCGCTGCCGCTGTTTCAGGTCTGGAAAAGTTGACGCCGAAAATAGTAAAGGCGGCAGAACTTATAATTGATTCCTATAAAAAAGGGGGGAAACTGATAATATTCGGCAACGGGGGGAGCGCAGCCGATTCCCAGCACATAGCTACCGAATTGGTTTCCCGGTTCACAAGGGAGCGGGCCCCGGTGCCGGCAGTAGCCCTTACCACCAATACTTCCATGCTTACGGCCATAGCAAACGATTACAGTTTCAGGGAAATATTTTCCAGGCAGCTGGAAGCCATTGCCTCTCCGGGAGATTCGGTTCTGGCTATTTCAACTTCCGGAAAATCCGCAAATGTGCTTAAAGGTATAGAGGCAGCCCGGGAAAAAGATCTTCCGATAATAGGTTTTACTTCCCGGAGCGGTGGGGATATGACCGATAAGTGCAGCATAATTATAAAAGCACCGTCTGATACAACTTCCCGAGTTCAGGAATGCCATATAACAGCCGCCCATATAATATGCGAACTTGTAGAGGAAACCCTGTTCGGCTGATGAACCGGATTTATTCCTGCCCCTCTGAATTTCTAAGAAAAACAGAAGAGATAAGAAAAGATAAAAAAACAGTTTTTACAAACGGGTGTTTTGATATACTGCATCCGGGCCATATTAAAGTACTTAAAAAGGCAAAAGAATACGGGGATATACTTGTGGTGGGGCTCAACAGCGACAGTTCGGTGAAAAAAATAAAGGGTTCTCTCCGGCCGGTTAATAATCAGAAATACAGGGCAGCCCTTCTGTCCCAGATCCGGCCTGTGGATTATGTGATTATCTTTGATCGGGAGACCCCCCTGGAGCTTATAAAGACCCTGAAACCCCAGGTTCTTGTAAAAGGGGGGGAATATTCAGAGGGAAAAATAGTTGGTGAAAATCTTGTCCCGGAGACGGTAAGGGTTAAAATGGAAGAGGGCTTTTCCACAACCGCTATCATAAAAAAAATCATAAAAAGGTTTAATAAAGAATATGAAAAAAGATAATGATGAGAGAGATCTAAGGGAGAAGGCCATATTTGATGCAAATATTAACCGTGCTGCCGAAGGGCTCCGGGTTGTCGAAGACTGGGCCCGGTTTTACTTAATGGATACCCGTCTTACGGAATCCCTGAGGGAAATAAGGCACCGTATATGGGAAAGAGTCAAGGGCTCCTACCCTGAAATAATAAAAGCAAGGTCTACCGGAAAAGATATTCTTTCCCAAACCGTTGAGGGGGAAAGAAAAAAAGCAGCAGATATTCCTAAAGCCAGCCTTAACCGCGTAAAAGAAGCCCTTAGGGTTCTGGAGGAGTTCGGGAAGCTTCTTTCCCGTGAAGCCGGTTCGGAATTTAAGCAGATGAGGTTTAAGCTGTATGACCTGGAATTAAAATTTTATGAAAAAGATAATAAAAAAGATAGCTGATAAGGAAAAAATTTCTGTTTCAAAACTTGAGAAGAATATCGAACAGGGTAGAGCTGTAATCCCTCTTAATAAACGAAGGATGAATATAAAGCTGCCCGCGGCCGTTGGGATGGACCTTAAAGTAAAGGTGAATGCCAATATAGGCGGCTCTCCCGATATGTCAGACATTAGAAAAGAGATGGAAAAGCTGCAGGTATCTGTGGAGGCGGGCGCCGATACTGTTATGGACCTGACCATAGGAAGTGAATGGGAGAAAATACTTGAAAAAGTTTTAGAGTTCTCTCCGGTTCCGGTCGGAACGGTTCCCGTTTATGCAGCCGTATGCAGTAAAAAAAATATATTTGACCTTAACGAAAAAAACTTTATCCGGGTAATAGAAAAACAGGCTGATATGGGGGTTGATTTTATGACAATTCATGCCGGGGTTAATCTTAAGGTGGCCCGCGAATATGAAAAGAATCCCAGCCTGGGCGGTATTGTTTCCAGGGGGGGCAAACTTATATACAGGTGGATGAAGAAAAAAGGAAGGGAAAACCCCTTTTACAGCAGGTTTGACCGGATACTTGAGATTGCCTTAAAACATTCGGTATGCATTTCCCTGGGTGACGGCCTGCGGCCCGGAAGCATACTGGATGCTTCAGACCGCGCCCAGTTTGCCGAGCTTGATGTTCTTGGGGAACTTACCCAAAGATGCAGGGAGGCAGGGGTGATGGTAATGGTGGAGGGTCCGGGCCACGTCCCCCTTCATAAGATTAAGGAAAATGTGGAAAGGGAAAAAGAAGTATGCGGGGGAGCTCCCTTTTATGTCCTGGGACCCCTGACCACAGATATAGGTGCCGGTTATGACCATATAACCGCGGCCGTGGGAGGCGCCCTGGCCGCCTACTACGGGGCAGATTTTTTATGTTACGTTACCCCTTCCGAACACCTTCACCTGCCGGGCCTGAAAGAGGTCAGGGAAGGCGTGATAGCATCTAAGATCGCTGCGCATTCCGCAGACATAGCAAAAGGTCTTTCAACGGAGCGGGATAAAAAAATGTCTGAGGCCCGGAGAAATCTGGACTGGGAAAAAATGGAAAAATATGCCCTTGACCCCTCTAAAATAAAAGAGTCCCGTCAGAAATTTCCTTCTTCCCGGGAAAAGGTATGCACGATGTGCGGCAGCTACTGCGCCTTGCTGGAGGATAAAAATGGCTGAACTTAGAAGAAAATATAAAAGAGAAAATATTCTTATCCTCATAACTGCCGCACCCCTGGATAACATAGAGCATTCTAAAAGGGCGGCCATGGTGGATATCAGCCTTGGCGGGTGCGCCCTGGAAATAGATGAAGAGTTCGCCCGGGGAACCAGGCTGGTGATAAGAATAATATTTCCTAATAAAAACGTGGAAGTCATTACCGGGGAAGTTATAAGGGTTTCTCCTAAAACCGGGGGAGTATTTCTTCACGGGGTTAAGTTTGACGAATGCGGCTTTTTCAGGAAAATTAAAAGAAAAAATCTTATAAGAAAGCTTAGCTGACACTTTTTTCTTCTCTTTCTCCCGGATTAAAAATATGTGACCTGGCCCTTTTTAAAAAAATGTAATAAAAAGGCTGATAAAGATTTAAATTAAATATTTAATGAAAGAAAAAAAAATTAAATTTTTTTGCATTTTCTCTGCCTCAGCTTTATTGATATTTAGCTTAAAGGCTTTTTTTCCGGAGACTGCTTTTGCGGCCTCCTACCTGGAAGGGGGGGGATTTAAATCTTTTTTTGCCGTATTTTTACTGGGTCTTGCTCTTAACCTTACTCCCTGCGTTTACCCTATGCTGGGTGTTACGGTCTCAATTTTTTCCGGTTCCCGCCGACTAAGCCGGCTGAAGGCTTTTAGCCGGGCCCTGGTATATGTCCTGGGAATAGCTTTTATGTACAGCGCCCTGGGAACAGCTGCTGCTTTTACCGGGGGTCTGCTTGGCGGAATTCTTCAATCCAGGGTCCTCATATTATTAATAGCCCTTCTCTTTATTATTCTTTCTCTCAGTATGCTTGGATTTTATGAAATACGTCCGCCGGCAGCTCTTCTTTCTTTTTCCGGAACCAGGAAAACGTTCGGTTACGGCGCACTTTTTCTTTCAGGGCTTTTTGTGGGAATTTTTGCTGCCCCCTGCATAGGTCCGCCTGTGGTGGGGCTTATGGCGGTGGCCGGGAGAAGAGGCGACCCTTTTTGGGGGTTTGCCGTATTTTTTGCATTAAGCCTGGGTCTGGGGTTTCCGTATCTGATCCTGGGTACCTTTTCCGGGCTTCTTTCCCGTCTCCCCCGCAGCGGGGAGTGGATGATCTGGTTCCGAAAGCTGCTGGGTATCGGAATGGCCGGTGTTGGCATATTCTATTTCTCGCTTCTATTTAACCCGGATTTGGTTTTTCTGCTGGTTCCCGCTGCCCTTGCCGCAGGGGGGGTATATCTTGGTTTTTTTGAAAAATCAGAAAGCTCTTTTTCATTTTTCATATGGATTAAAAGAGGAGCCGGACTTCTTTTAATGATAATGGCGTTCCTGTTATATAACTTAGGCCGGGCCCCTTCGGTGGAATGGCAGGATTACGCGCATATTGATAAAGCGCTCCTTACAGAAGGGGAGAAACCCTCTCTTTTATATTTTTCCGCCGACTGGTGCATACCCTGCCTGGAAATGGACCGGAGAACATTTACGGATGAAGGGGTAAGGGAGAAGCTTTCAGCTTTTAATCTTTTTAAGGCTGACCTTAGCAGCTATGAGTCTTCCTCGTCCCGGGAGCTAAGGGAAAAGTATGATATTCTGGGGGTCCCCACTATTATTTTTTTTGATAAATCCGGCCGGGAGATTCCCGGCGGCCGACAGGTCGGGTTTCTTTCTGCCTTAGAGTTATCTGAAGTAATAGAGGGGCTTGAAGTTAAGAGCCCATCGAAATTTAAAGCAAATGATGATGGCGAGAAAAAAGAATATACTGAAATCAGGCTTATATCTGATGTCCAATGGGTCCGGCCGGGCAGGCCTTTTAAGGCCGGGATTCTTTTTTTAATCCAACAAGACTGGTATGTATACTGGATTAATCCCGGGGATTCGGGTGCAAGTCCGGAGTATGAATGGTTTTTACCGGAGAATTTTACTGCCGGACCGGTTCAGTGGCCCGCACCCCGGCGGTTTGAAACCGGACCTTTTGCCAACTTCGGGCATAAGGAAAAACTTTTGCTCTCCAGGGAAATAAAGCCCCCGTCAGAATTAGAGCCCGGGGAAGTTATAAATATTAAAGTAAATTCTTCCTGGCTGGTATGTAAAGATATTTGCGTAGGAGAGGAAGGGGAGGCGGAATTGAGCCTTCCTGTAAAAGATTCCCCGCCCCCGCCCGATGGGGAGTGGCAGCAGCTTTTTGAAAAGACAGAGAAAATGGTTCCCCGGAAAAACCCTTACTGGAAATTCCGGGCAGAAATTCAAAAACCGCATATGATTCTTTATCTTACCCCTCCCCCCGGCACCCCTTCCCTTGCAGTGGAGGAATCAACTTTGTTTCCTTTAAATGCGGGCCTTCTAAGGACAGATAGGGGGAAGTGGGAGCGGAAAAACGGGGGGTATGTAAAGAAAAAGCAGCTGGAAGGCCCTCTTTCGGAAGAAGAAGTTTTTAAGGCAGTTATGGTTTTTCCGCAGATTTCAGATTTTAATCTGAGGCCTCTTTTACTGGAATCAGAAATTAAATCTGATAAAATAATAAAGTAGGTCCGCGGGCGGAAAAGTTAAATACGGAAAAAATTTAAAAAGGGAGGTATGGTATGGTTAAAAAAATCTTGAGAATTATCGGTCTCTTTATCTTAGGAGCAGCCTTATGCTGTGAATACGGGGCAGCGGCTGGCCGGGCTGAAATTGAAGAAGAAGATATAGTTCTTCCGGCCGGGCCATCAGTTGGTAGGGAGGCCCCGGATTTCAGTCTGCCTAACCTGGAGGAAGAAGAGGTCAGCCTTTCAGACCACAGGGGCAGTTATGTGGTTCTGGAGTGGATTAATTATGAATGTCCTTTTGTAGTGAAGCATTATGCGACCGGTAATATGCAGGCTCTTCAGGATGAGTATATGGAAAAAGGGGTTGCCTGGCTGGCTATAAATTCATCGGCGCCGGGTCTTCAGGGATACTTTTCCGCCAGTGAAGGGAAAGAACTGGCGGCTGAACGCAACTCTTCTCCCACAGAAATACTTCTTGACCCTGAAGGAGAAGTTGGAAGGCTCTACAGGGCGCGCACCACCCCGGAAATATTTATAATAGATCCGGAAGGGATTCTTGTATATATGGGAGCCATTGACGACAGTCCCACCCGCGATCACGGGGATGTGGAAACAGCTGAAAACTATGTCAGAAAATCACTGGATGCCGTTATGGAAGGGAGGCCAGTTCCTGTGCCTATAACCAGGCCATACGGATGCTCGGTAAAATATGCTCAATAAGTAAGATTATCTTTACTTTTTAATTATTGCCTGGGCCTCTATTTCAACAAGAAGGTCGTCCCGGCACAACCGGGCCTGAACGCATACGCTGGCCGGGTAGGGCGAAAGGTTAAGTTTATTATAAAAGTTTGTCCGTGCGGAATTCATTTGGTCATAAAAAGACATATCTTTTAAATAAACACGGGTAAATACAACATCCTGCCAGGAGGCGTTTTCAGATTCAAGCAGTTTTGTTATATTTAAAAAAGTTTTTTCAATTTGGGCCTGAAAATTACCGGGTTTATAAGTTTTTCCGTTTTCATCTACGCTGGCTGTGCCGGAAATATAAAGCTTGCTGAACCCGGGCAGGTCCACTGCCAGACCTCTTGAAAAAGAGGAGCCGTATTCAGGCGCCTCATTTAAAAATTTTCCTGCGGAAATTTGTCTTTTTTTCATTTTTATCCTTTCGCCGCTGATGCGGATTTACTAAAAAAGCATTACTTCTATGATTATTTAATATATGTTATTACATACTGCAAAATAATTCAACCTTATGGTGAAAATTTATTTTTATTTGCAGCAAATGAAAAGAGTTTATAAAATAAAAATATCTTGGATTCAAGGTTCTAACGCAACACCAGCCAATCTTTTAAATGCTTCGTAAGGTGTTTCCCAATCTAATACTTTACGCGGTCGGCCATTTAATAAACCCTGAGCATGCTTTATCTCTTC
>PWQF01000101.1 GCA_003556865.1 Elusimicrobiota bacterium
ACCGTCGGTTGCCGTGGCAAAAGTTATTCTTCCCAGCTCTTTTTTAGTTTCAGGGGAGGCAAGCTGCTTAAAGCTCATCTCCTCTTTAATTCCCAGCCTTTTTCTTAGTATCCTGTAGATTGCATAAGAGCCTCCCAGGACCTTAAAGGAAGTAAGGCCGAAACGGAGGGCTTCATCCTTTACCCATATACCCCCGACCCCCATCATATCCGAAAGCCTTTCCAGGTGTTTCAGGGGAGTGGGCTCAAACCCGGGTATGGTCCTGTGGTAATGCCGGACCTGGCGGGAAATCCGGGGGGAGATAATCCCGGAAGCCGCAGCTTTCAGTTTTTTTTGGTCAGAGCTTTTATTTTTTATCCAGCTGAGGCCATTCATCAGGGGCAAAAAATCTCCTTATATTACTTCCGCAATTAAACGTCTGAATATTACGGCTGCAGTATTTCTGCGGTAGCTGCAGGTGCACCTGAAATCATCAACGGGGGAGATCTCACTTAAAGCATTTAAGGAGGCCTCATAAATGATTTCCTTATCCGCGGGTTTTCCCTTAAGAAACTTTTCGGTCTTTTTTGCCCTCATCACCGTGGGACCCACTGCGCCAAATGCTATTCTCACCTTTTTAAAGTAATTTCCGTCCGTAACAGCCGAGACCGCAACCGAGACCTTGCTTACCGCAAGGGACTTGCGGGCCCCTATTTTCATAAATCCGCTTTTTTTCTTTTCCGCCGGTATAAGGATTCTTTTGATAAGCTCATTCTTTTTAAGGACCGTAGCCCCCGGACCCTTAAAAAAATCTTTTACCGCCACGGTTCGCAGGCTGGTCTCAATTAAGCCCTCCAGCACAAATAAAGGGGGAATACTGTCCGCGGCCGGAGAAGCATTTGCAATATTTCCGCCTATGGTCGCCCTGTTCCTGATCTGGGGAGAACCCAGCTCCTGCGCGGCCCGCACAAGGCAGGGAGCCTTTTCCTTAAGCAGCCTGCTCTCTGCTATACTCCTGAAAGTGCATAGCGCGCCTATGCTTATACGGCCTTCTTTCTCGGATATCTTCTTCAGATCCGAAAGGCGGCTTAAATCACAAAACCTATTATTTTTAAGTTTCCCTTCCCTTAAAAGGGGGAACAAGTCTGTCCCGCCGGCCAAAAAGGTGCACCTCTTTGTTAAAGAAGAAAGTTCCTTGAGACTTTTTAAAACCATTCCCCCGCTCATTTACTTAATTTCCCTGCCGCCTCTTTAACGGCATCAATAATTTTTAAATAACCCGTGCACCTGCAGAGCACGCCGGAAAGGGCCTCCTTAATCTCGGAGCGGGAAGGATCAGGATTTTTATCTAAAAGAACCTTGGCCCCCAGAACCATAGCCGGGGTGCAGAAACCGCACTGAACCGCTCCCGTGTCAATAAAAGCCTGCTGCAGGGGATGAAGGTTTTCCCCCTGACTTAAACCTTCTATTGTGGTAACCCTGCACCCCCTTACCTGAATGGCGGGATATATGCAGGAGTTAACCAGCCTTCCCTGGACTATAACCGAACAGCTTCCGCACTCCCCCCGGGAGCAGCCCTCTTTTGTGCCCTTAAGGTTGAAATCTTTCCTGATAAGATCCAGCAGGCGGGTTTTCATACCCACTTCGGCTGAAACTTTTTTATCATTTAATATAAAATCAATCTTCATTTTCCACACAGTAAGCGCTCAGCTTTTCCGGAACGGCGGGTAGATCTGTAACCCTTATCCCGCAGGCATTGTAAATAGCGTTGACTACAGCCGGCGCGGCAGCAATAAGGGGGGGCTCGCCCAGCCCCTTGGCCCCGTAAGGCCCTTCCTTATATTTTTCCTCGACTATAACAGGCTCTATCCGCGGTGAATCTTTTATTGTGGGTATAATATACCCTGAAAAACCGGGGTTCTGTATCACCCCTTCCCTTAAGACAAGTTGCTCCATTATCCCGTAAGCTATCCCCTGCAGGGAGCCTCCCTGTATCTGGCCTTCGGCCAGCTGGGGGTTTACCGCCCTGCCTATGTCGTGCGCGCTTATAAAATCCAGAACTTCCACCTGGCCCGTCTCCGTATCCACCTCTACCCGGGCCACCATAGTGGAATATGAATAAACGGTATAAGGGTCCCCCTGGCCGTTTTCCGGATTAAAACTGGCCCCCTCTATCTTATACCATCCCTGCCGGCTCAGGTGAACTCGGTCGGCCCAGGCCCGGCTGACCGCGTCAAAATAAGAGACCTTTGATTCTCCTATGCGGTAAAAGCCCCCCTCCGCCTTCACCCGACCTTTTTTATTAAGCATTTTCCTTACCGTATCGTCTATGCCTTTGCGAATCTCCAGGCACGCATTCATTATGGCCCGCCCGCTCATAACTGTAGTGCGGGAGGCCACTGTCGGTCCGGAATCAGGGACCCGTGAAGTGTCAGCCGCCATTAGATCCACCTTAGAATAGGGGGCTCCAAGGGCCTGGGCGGCTATCTGGCATAAAACCGTCCGGGCACCCTGACCCATTTCCGTATTTCCGAAAGCAAGAAGTACGCTCCCGTCTTTCTCCACCTGAACAAATGAGCCGCTTTTCTCAAGATTTTTACCCATAGCTCCCAGAGCTACCCCGTAAATAGAACTGGCTATACCTATCCCCCGCCTTTTAACTCCCTTTTTTTCCCGGGGGTCTTTCCACCTCTTTTTCCATTTCCCCTTCTCCGCAGCCTTTTTAACGGTTTCGGCAAGTCCTATGCTGGATGAGACTTGCTGACCGGTGG
>PWQF01000018.1 GCA_003556865.1 Elusimicrobiota bacterium
ACAGAGCTGACCGTAATGAATGAAGAACGGGATGGCTTTGTCCGTGTGCAGACACCCGGGGGTGAGAGCGGGTGGGTTCCTGAGGGGGCCTTTACGGTGCAAGATTCTGCTCCTGCAGTATCCTTACCTGCATCTGCAAAGCCCGGGTCTTTCACCGGTGATCCTTCGGAAAGTGTCTCTCCTCTTTTTTCTGCTTCAGGATTTACGGAAAGCGGCGAAGAACCCGGGGGTGGGAATGATTATGATGATGAGCGAACCGGGAACTGGATACTCTATGGAACACCGGATGGAGAAGAAGGCTGGATGTCGGCCGACTCTTTTGACGGTGAGATTAGCGGGGCGGATCCTGAAGAGGATAAAGGGTTTTTCGGTAATCTATTAAGTGGATTAAAGGATGCGGCCGGGAGTATATGGAATGGCCTGAGCGGTTTATTTGGCAGGGATGAGCCGGTTCCGGAACCGGAACCTGACCCGTAACCGGTGGTTCCCTCTGATCCCGGTTTAAGCGGGCCCGGAGAATTCGGGGTAAAGTACAGGGACAGGGCCCTGACTATCCCCGGGGTAAATATTTCGGAATGCGGTGAGCTGATTTCCTGGTATTATTTAGCGATCCTGCGAAGAGTGGATCCGGAGACAGCCGAATACTATACAGTAGAGACCGTGGGTTACTGGAGTGTGGAGGCAGAAGAGAGGACTCCTTTAGATAGAATTCTGGGCGCAATAGGGAATGCATTAGGATGGGTTTGGGGCGGGAATACAAGTACTGCCGGAAATATCTGGGATTGGGTAGCACAAATCAGAAATAAAAAAGACATAACAGAGAGCGAACTGGAAAGTATAAAAATATACGGGGATAGATTTTTAGGGGAGAATACGGTCGATTATGATAAGATAAGATTCAATGTAGGCGAATTAAAAGAAAAGAGTCAAGGGCAATATACGCCCGACCCTTTTTCATATACCTCCGGGCAAGTAACCTTAACAGAGGAGAGAATGGATTTATTCAATGCCGGTGATCCGAAAGGTATAAACACAATGGTGCATGAACTCTATCATGCAAAAAAGAACCAGGAAAGCGATACTTTAGGGAAACACTTAAAGCGACGTTTTTGGAATGATTTTCACAGAATTCTTTATCGGCTTTCTGGACGTCGAATCGATATATATGATTATAGATCTTATCTTCCTGATATTAAGACCCTTGATGATCTGAAATATGAGGAACAAAAGGCATCGCTTGTGGGTGATTTTGCCGGTCATGTAACCTTCTTAGAGGCTTATAAACAATATATTACTGATGATAAGGTGCCCCCGTTTATGGATGGTTTTAGAGATGAAGTACTGGCAAGACATGCAGCAGACAATTTTAAAGAAGGATCGGTACTGGCAGGTATCTTGAAGGCGAGCGGTTTTGATATAGAGGCTGTAAAGAACTTCTGGAAGTTAGACCCTGCCCTTAAGCCGGCCCCGGAACCGGGGCCTCAGCCTGGAGAGCCCGGTTTTATTGGGCCCCGCCAACCCGGTGTAAGATACAGGGATGATGAACTTATCATCCCTGGAATAAATATTACCACTCTCGGCGGGGTAACCCTGATCTCCTGGTACTACCTTGATATCGATCAAAGAATTGATCCGGAGACCGGGGAAAGCTATACAGTTGAGAACATCGGTTACTGGAGTGTGCTCCCTGAGGATTATGATGGCGATCCGCCCTTAACAGAGGAAGGGATTGATAAAACGGAGGAGGCCGGGGCATCTGGCGGCTAAAGAATATTAGCGAATTCTTTGTTGACATTAACCGCCTACCCGGTAAACGTATTCTCTGTAGAGAGAAAATATAATAAAAATCAGGGGTAAAATTATAATGAAAATCTTTAATATTAAAAATTTAAATAAATTAATTCTTATTATCGGTTTAATCGTGTTAATTCGCGGAGTATTTATAGGGGAAAGCCGCACCTATACAGGCCTCTCCCAGGATTCCTATCATGTTGAGATCTATCTTAAGGATGACTACATAGTTTTCGATTTTTTTCAGATATATTATAATTTACCAATATCTCCTCGTAGATTTCGAATATATTTTGAAAGTGAAATAAACTGGCAGAACTGGGACGAGGAAGAGGGGTTATCTTTTATAAAATACAATAGCAAAAAGTGCAGAATTAAGGTAAAGCGAGAATTCTTTGAGAGGGATGTGCGCTATATCTTTGGTGCTCGTTCTTCGGGGCGGCATCCGAGAGACGAAATTTCAGGACAATTTATAATAAAGGACTGGACCCCTGCTGTACCGGGAGTATTAGATGAAAGTCATAAAAACCGTGAAGATATATTTTTTAATAAAACAGGCCATGATCCGAGACTCATGGAAATAATGATCCATCTTTTTTATAATTATATATTTTTATTTATTGTAATGCTATGGCCATTTATGTTAGTTTTTTTAATTGTAAATAAAATCTTTTTTAAGTTCAAGAAAAAAGATTATAAAATATTTGAGAGTTTTAACAGCATAAGCAAGTATATATATTTACCCGCAATCATATATTTGTTGCTTCATAATTTGTATAAGTATTTTTTATTCTATTTCAACAGGCGGTTGAGTTCCGGCTGGAAGGAAGTAGTTATTCTATATCTCTTCTTTATTCCCTTTATTTATAAAGACTATATATTCAAGAAAGAAAAATATGTAAAGTACTATCAGTATTCTGTTATCGTGGCACTTATCCTTA
>PWQF01000303.1 GCA_003556865.1 Elusimicrobiota bacterium
CATATAGTTGGAGGAGTTGATTTCAGGCAGATACCTTCTTCTCTTTAAGATAGTTTTAACATAAGATTTCTTTTTAGCTTCCTCTACTATTTTTTCCATATAATTTTTTACCCCGGGGTAAGTTGAAAAATATTTTTCAATAAACTCTTCTGATTCCTTTTTATTTAAATCCGCCCGCTTCTCCAGGCCCCAGGCGCTCATTCCGTAAACGATACCGAAGTTTACGGCTTTAGCCTTATTTCTCATCTCCCTGGTTACTTCTTTTTCTTTTACCTCAAAAATAGAAGCTGCTGTGCGGGTATGTATATCATCCCCCCTTTTAAAACTGTCAATAAGGTTTTCATCTCCGCAGATATGGGCAAGGACCCTTAAATCTATCTGGGAATAATCAGCACTTAAAAAAATATTCTTATCTTCTGCCCTGAAACTCTTCCTGACCCTGGTTCCCCTTTCCGTTTTTACCGGGATATTCTGAAGGTTGGGATCGTTGGATGAAAGGCGGCCGGTGGAAGTCCCGGTAATATTAAAAGTGGTATGTATTCTTCCGGTACTGCTGTTTATGGTCCTGGGCAGCGGCTGAATATAAGTGGAAAGAAGCTTCTGTATCTGCCGGTGCTTCTGTATCAGGCCGGGAAGAGGATGTTTTTCCTTAAGCTCATCCAGGACATCATCGGCGGTAGAATAAGATGTTTTAGTTTTTCTTACGGGCGGCAGCGAAAGTTTATGAAAAAGTATGCGGGAAAGCTGACGGGGTGAATTAATATTAAACTTTTCTCCCGCAATCGAGTAAATTTCTTTTTCAATACCCTTTAATTCTTCTCTTAATTCATCTTCAATATTTTTAAGCTGCCGGACATCCGCGTATATACCCGTCATTTCCATTTCCCCCAGAACCTTAAGCACCGGGAGCTCTACTTCCCGGTAAAGCTCTTTTAATCCGTATTCTTTTATTTTTTTTCCCATCTTATCTTTTAATTTAAGAACAGCATTAATCCGGGCCGCGGCGGCGCCTGCTGTTTTTTCTATATCCTCTTCCCCAACATCCAAGGAGATTTCCGCCGGGACCCACTCCAGGTACCGGGATGCAATTTCCTTAAGGCTTCTGCTCCCTGACTGACCGCTGATAATATATTCAGCTGTCACCGCGTCAAAATCAGCATAAATGTTATGCAGCCCCGAACTGCGCAGATATTTATAAATGCTTTTGAAATCATAGGCGGAAACTTTAAATTCATTACCCGGGAACCCATTCTTAATTATTTTTTTTATCTCTTCTTCCGAAACCTGTTTTCCCGCGCCAAGATATTTATGACCGGAAGGGATATAATAAGTTTCTGCCCCGTCAAAGCTTATGGAAAGGCCGGCAAGCAGGCCCCGCCCGGCAAAGAGTTCCATATATACGGGCATATTATTTTTATTTTTCTTAAGGAGAGATTTAAACTCATTTGCATCCCTTATGACCTTCACCTTAAGCTTGCCTCTGAGCTCATCTTCTTCAACCCAGTCCCTGACCAGGGAGGTGAAATTCAGCTTATTCAGTTTCTCTCTAAGCTTAGCCGTCTCCGGACCCTCCCATAGAGACTCTTCAACGCTAAGGGAAAGGTCAAGGTCTTTAACCAGAAGGGCCAGCCTTTTGGTTTTATAGGCAGCCTCCCTATTCTTTAAAAGCTTTTTCCTTGTGCCGGGTTCAATCTCGTTAAGGGAACTGTAAATCTCTTCAATCCCCCCGTAGCTGTTAATAAGCTTTTTTGCCCCTACCGGCCCTATCCCCCTTACCCCGGGAAGGTTATCAGAAGAATCACCCACAAGGGCCAGGTAGTCTGCAACATAGCGGGGCTCCACCCCCAGTTTATCCACCACGCCCTTATGGTCATAGACCTTATCCTTCATCCCGTCTATTACCGTTATTCCGTTTTCAACAATCTGCATTATATCCTTGTCGCCCGTTATAACAGCTACAGGCAGATTTTTTTCCAGGGCCTCTTTCGACAGAGTGGCAATTATATCATCGGCCTCAAAGCCTTCAAAACGGATATGCCTTATATTTAAAAGGTCAAGCAGTTCAAAGATAATGGGAAACTGTTTAACCAGTTCCGGATCAGTTTTAGCCCTCTTGGACTTATACTGACTGTAATCCTTATGCCGAAAAGTAGGTTTTTCGTGATCAAATGCAACAAGGATATGCGTAGGCTTCTGGTCGTCAATAATCTTTTTCAGCATTTTAAGAAAACCGTAAACAGCATTCACAACCCTGCCGCCGCTGTCAGTTAAATGGGGCAGGGCGTGATAAGCTCTGTGCATACAGGAATGTCCGTCTATAACAACTAATTTTTGATTTTTCATTAAATTAACCGGCTAAGCAAATAATATTAAAGGCTGATATTTAATTTCAGCGTATGCCCCCACGGCAGGTTATAAATTCCCGGGTTATTATGTAATGTATTAAAAAGGTCATTCAATTATGAAAGCTGTTCATAAAGAGCTGTCTGCTTGCTAAAAATATTTAAGTACAGAATGCTTTATAGAAATTTATCGGTTTGTGCTTAAACCGGAAAGATATTTCCTTATACCTATTTCCCGCTCTTTTGTCAAGAGTTGCGGGAACTCTGTTAATTAAAATTTAAAAGTGCACAGTCTTTTAGCAATTTAAAGTTTAAAAGTGCACACCCTGAAAAACGTAAAAAACTTTGTATCATTGAACCTTCGAAGTATTGTAAAACCCAGAAGG
>PWQF01000029.1 GCA_003556865.1 Elusimicrobiota bacterium
CAACGGCGCAAACTCCTTCGTTCGGCCCAGGATCCGATGTCCGGCGTGTTCGTCGTGATAGACGCTGTACATCAGGCTTTCTCCGTCCGGGTTGGTGAAAATCAGAGAGAGGTCTCCGAAAAGGAAATTCATGGAGTGAATCGTTTCGTCGTCGAATCCCCGAAAGGGACGAATCGTCTGGCGAAGTTGAAAAGCCTGGCCAGTGCGCGCCAGAAGATGCACATCGCCCTCGTCGGTTCCGACAATGACAAAATCCGAATCCCCCGTCACCCGAAGAAAGCGAGGCTCTCCTTCGAAAAGTTCGGTGAAGTTGAATTCACGGTCCCTTTGCAGAACCGGATCTCCGATCAGCGGCTGGGTTTCCCGCAAACTAACCGCATGCAATTCCTGAGTGCCGTCCGGCAGTCGCTGGATGGCGACGGCCAGCTTGCTTCGGCCGGCATCGACGTAATCGATCTGCTCGAAACTGGCATCCTCACGTCCGATACGAATTGGATCGCCGGCCTCAACCCGCGGCACGACTTCCCTGGCCCGGTGAGCCGGATGGGTCTGTTCGTATTCGACCTCGACCACGACAAACCTTCCGTCGTCCGTGCCGAAAAGCACCCTGCCGTGTCGCTGATTGAACCGTACGAACGGAAACACCCCGCCCTCGGGCAACCCCGGATCAACCACGAACAACCCCCGGTTGTAGTCGGCATCCATGTCCGCGATATCGTAAAAAGTCAGCGTTCCGTCCGGTCCGACGAACAGAGGCAACTCCGACCACGCATCGATTCCCATGGCATCCACTTCCAGCTCCTGAAGGTCCACACTGCGATCGAACTCGGCCGACGCACCCCGGAACAGGGGAAATATCTGAATCAGCAGAAAAACGAATATTCCGCCGATCGCCGCAATCACCGCAATGCCGCCCACCTTGACCAGGTAGGTCATCAGCGTGTCGAAAACCAACGTCGCCCGGTCCACCCGAAAACGTTCCGGAACGGGCCTGAGATTCTCTTTACGGGCACCGCGAGGCCTCCCGGATGCGGACTCATCGCCTGGGGGGTGTTTGTCGGAAGGTTGCATGGAAATTTAAGAAAGGGAAAGGCAGGGCGCCCTTTCGCATAAAGGGTGCGCCCTGCCGTAATAAAATTTGGAGATTATTTGAGAGAATCCAGAACCTGCTGGGCAACTGCGGCAGGAAGCGGGAAAAAACCGTCCTGAGCGACGATTTCCTGGCCCTGTCGCGACAGGCCGAAGCGCAGGAATTCGTAAGTCAGCGTATCCATCTCCTCACGCGGATTCTTGTTCACGTACAGAAACAGAAAACGGGCGATCGGGTAGTCTCCGGTAACACAGTTCTCGGCCGACACCTCGTAATAATTCTCGCCATCGGTCGAAATCGGAACGGTACGCACCCCGGAAGTCCGATAGCCGATCCCTGAATAGCCGATCCCGAAGCGGTCCGAAGCCACGCCCTGGACCACAGCCGAAGACCCCGGCTGCTCGGCCACTTCCGAGCGAAAATCGCCGCCGCCCAGAGCCACATCGCGGAAGAACCCGTAGGTACCCGAGGCGGAGTTGCGTCCGTAGATGGAGATCGAACGGTTTCCCCAGTCACCGGTCATCCCGGCATCGCCCCAGGTATTGAGAGTGGATCCCCCCAGGCGGTTGGTTCCGGAGAAAATTCCGTCAACCTGCTGCAGGGTCAACCCTTCGATCGGATTCTCCCGGTGCACATAGACGGCGATTCCATCGATAGCCACCCGCACTGCGGTGGGCGCGTAGCCGTGGGCCGATTCGAAACGCTCGATTTCCGTTCCCCGCATTTCTCGGCTCATGGGGCCGATTTGGGCCGTCCCCTCGATCAGAGCCACCGGAGCGGTGGAGGAGCCGGCGCCCTCGATCTGGATATTAACGTTCGGGTAAATCTCCCGGAAACCTTCGGCCCAGAGCAAAAGCAGGTTGTTCAGCGTATCGGAGCCGATGGAGTTCAAATTCCCGGAAACTCCGGAAACGCGTTCGTAATCGGGCAGGTTCGGATCCACGAGATCTTCGGCCGCTTGAAGGCTCAGGCCTCCCAGGGCGATAAGGCCGCTCAGGGGAGCGAGGATTTTCTTGGTTATGCTAGTCATCATCATATCAATACTTGTGATTTAAGTGATTTTGTATCTCTGCGAGACGACCACAACTTAGCGGACTTGTGTTACGATCGGGTGGCTTCTTTGTTACAAAGGGGAAAAAGAGAAGTTCTGTATTCCGAAACTGTATTCAAGCTACCCGCAAGAGTCTCTGGAGGGTACGGCGCGGCGGCGACGGAGCACCGCCCTCCAGACATTCCCAAACTGGAGGGCACGGCTCCGCCCGTGCCGCCATCCGGCGCCGGTCCCTTTATGGGCACCGCCTCCGCCCCGTGCAGCGCTTGCAGCCGTCGGCGAAACTCGGGATATTCGATAATCTCGAAAGTACCGTCCATGTGCTCCACCAGGGCAGTCAGCGATTCCACCCAGTCGCCCGAGTTGAGATAGTGAATATCGTCGATCATCTTGTCGGCCGGGGTGTGGATGTGACCGCAGATAACCCCGACACAATTCTCCTTCCGGGCCAACTTGGCGATCTGTTCTTCGTAGCGGGAAACGAAACTGACCGCGCTCTTGACCCGTCCTTTGACGTATTTGCTCAAGGAGAAATACTCCTTGCCGCGCCACGCCCGCCATCGGTTGTAAAAGCGGTTCAGA
>PWQF01000016.1 GCA_003556865.1 Elusimicrobiota bacterium
CGTAACGCTCCGCTATTCCCTCTTTTGCTGACTTTTCCAGGTACTCCTGCTTAGTTAAACCCGGGGGGACTTCGTAATCGGGAAGATGGTCCACTCCAAACTCAATTTTAAGGTTGCACATTTCCGCAATTTTCAGTGTATTGCTCAGAGCGGGCGGGTGATGGGCAAAAAGCTTTTCCATTTCCGAAAATGATTTAAGGTAATACTCGTCATTATCAAATTTCATATGGGTGGGATCGTCTATTGTTTTTTTTGTTCCTATGCACATAAGTATTTCCTGGGCATAGGCATCTTCTTTCTCTATGTAGTGGCAGTCATTGGTGGCCACGCACCCCAGACCCGTTTCTTTTGAAAGAGCTATAAGCCGGCTGTTCACTTTCTGCTGTTCCTTTATGCCGGTATCCATCAGTTCCAGGAAAAAATTTTCAGCGCCAAACATATCCTTATATTTTTGGGCCTCTTCCCTGGCCCTCTCAATACGGCCGTTAAGAATAAGCCGGGGTATACGCCCCTGGAGACAGCCGGATAAAGCAATTATCTCATTTTTGTGCCTGAGCAGGGCCTCGTCATCTATACGCGGTTTGCGGTAAAAACCGTCCCTGTAAGCTATCTCGTTAAGTTTCATAATATTTATATAGCCTTCCCGGCTTTTGGCCAGGAGGGTCATATGATTTGTCTGCCTGGATGCCTTCCCTTTTTTACGGCGGGAACCCGGGGAAACATAAAATTCGCAGCCAATTATAGGCTTAATGCCCCGGTCAATACATTCCCGGTAAAATTTTATTGCGCCGCACATATTGCCGTGATCGGTTATGGCAAGGGCGGGCATACGCAGCTCTGCCGCCTTTTTCACCAGAGGCTGAATCCGGCAGGCCCCGTCTAAAAAGGAATAGTCCGTATGAAGATGAAGATGTACAAATCTGGAATGTTTCATTTTTATTACCTGTTTAATTTTAGGAATTAAGCTACTTAAGTCAACCGCAGATTAGCCGTTATAAATATACAGTATGGGTTATAAGTCAGTCAGACAGCTTTTTCTTTTTTTTATAAATACCTCTCTTAATGATACTTTCATCTTCCTGTGATTCAATTAACCGGCGCAGGACCCCTGCCGAAGCGCTGTCCAGGCCCCGCCCCTCTTTAAAGGAGGCCGCAAGGAAAGCGTCATAACCCAGCTGACGGCTCTTCTCCACCCTTAAGATTATTATATCCGCGGGAAGAAAAGAAAAGCGGGCGGCCTCAAACTCTACGCGGCAGCAGGTATTTATAAGTCTTTTAATATCCTGCAGCCCCTGGCCGGCTGCCCTTACCCTTGCGCCCAGCCCGTTTGAATTTATACCGGTGGTTTTCCCTATTATATTAGGGCTCAGCAGGGGGCTCTTTATTTTCACCGGGATAGAAAACTTTCCCAGCCGTTCTTTTATCTTTCCGGTAAGCAGTTTAAAATTTAAAGAGGCTGCAGCTTTTTTTACTTCTCTTATTAAAAAGCTTTTTTTATCTTTTAATCTTACAACCGCCCTTACATTAAAAGGAAGAAGGTGGGCTTCTCTTTCATCCCCCCCGGGGGGGAGCAGAATAATGAACGGGATCCGGGAGAGCTTTTCTGAAAGGGAGTGGCTCTTTTTCATCTCAAAAATCATATCCTTAAAATCAGCGTCCAGTAAAATAATGTGAGGGGAGAAACTGTAATAAGCCCGGGAAAAGAGCTGCTCTTTATCAGTTTCTGCAAGACGGCACCTGAAACTGCTCTTTAAAATTTTCTTTACTGCTTCACCCCTGCCCCTTATCCTGCAGCCGGGACATATTAATATAAGAATATTAATCACAGAATATTTTCTTAACTAATCCCTGACCATTTTTATTCTTCAGAACCGCAGATAAGAGTCCTGTTTCTGCCCCTTGATTTTGCAAGGTAGAGGGCGCTGTCGGCCTTCTCTATAAGCTCCTCTTTTCTCTTTCCCCGGGAGGGATATGATGAAATCCCGGCCGAAATACTGACCGGTGTATCTTTATTTATAAGTTTCCTGATCCTTTCCATTTTATCATATGCCTCTTCCACCGAGGCCCGGGGCATATATATTATAAACTCTTCCCCCCCGTACCTGCCGGCAAAATCAGACTCATATATATTTTTAAGTATATTGTCTGCCGTTCGGGAAAGAACTTCATCTCCCATAAGATGACCGTAAGTGTCATTATATTTCTTAAACCGGTCTATATCCGCCATTATTAAGGCAATGGGATATTTTTCCCTTTTAGCCCTTTTTATTTCCTCTGAAAGCCTGAGCATAAAATAATTTCTGCGGTAAAGTCCCGTAAGACCATCCACTCTTGAAAGTTCTTCCACTTTTTCATATAAAAGCGCTTTTTCATATCCCAGAGAAAGCTGGCCGGCTATAACTTCCATATCATTTTTCATCTCCGGAGCCAGCCTTCCCTTGACCTCTATAGAACCCAGCTTCCTGTTTCCTGATTTAAGCTCAATAATATCCCCCTCCCTGCACCTCTCTCCCTTATCTTTTTCATCCGCGCTGCCGGAATCCCGGTAAAAATCTATCTTTTTAACAGGGTATCCGGAAAAAAGCTCTCTTGATTTTCTTATTAAATCTTCTCTTTTTAATATATTCTCTATTTCCCGGGAAATCTCATAAAGCCTTACCAGCCTCCTTCCTATCTTTTTAAGTTTTTCAAGCTCTTTTTCCTCTGATCTTTTTTTAAATTCAAGCTTACCCAGGCGGGTTTTAAGATCTTTAAGTATAAAAGAGAACTTTTCAGCTTTTTTCCGGGCTTCCAACCTTAATTTAACTCCGGGAAGCAGGGCAGAAAAAACTGCCGGTATATAATATGCATATATGCCGCCGCCGGCATAATAGAGAAAAATGGCAAAGATAAATGATAGTATATATATGTAAAAAGGCGGAAAGGAAAATTTAACCGTTGCAATTATTATAATAAATAAAGCAAGACCCGCTTCCGCCCCCGCATAACCTTTATTAAGGGCCAGAAGAAACAGTAATATAAAAAGAACCAGGAGTGAAGAGCACTCTTTTATTCTTTTATTCATCCTGAACCTCCACCCTGTTTCTTCCCTTATTTTTTCCCCGGTAAAGAGCGCTGTCGGCCGCCCTTATCAGCTCTCCGGCAGTGGGGCTCTTCGGAAAAAAAGAGATTCCGGCCGTTACTGTGACCCTGATTTTTTCACCCTTTAAATCAAACTCCTCTTTTTCTATTTTTTTTCTTATCTTTTCGGCGACAAAGAGCGCCTGCTCTTTGGCTGTGTCAAATAATATAAGGGAAAACTCCTCACCTCCGTACCTTCCCGGTATATCGGTATCCCTTACAGAATTTTTCATTGCCGCGGCCACTTTTTTAAGGACCTTGTCACCCGCCCCGTGACCGAAACGGTCGTTTATCTTTTTAAACTTGTCTATATCAAATATAACCACGGAAAAATTCTGGTTATAACGGGCTGCCCGCCCCACTTCTTCCTGAAGTCTCTCCTTGAAATAGGTGTTGGTATGAAGCCCTGTAAGTGAATCTGTAACCGAAAGTTCTTTAACTTTAAGGAAAAGGCGGGCTTTTTCCAGCGCAATGGATGAAAGGGATGCCACGGTATTTAAAAGTCGCAGATCCGAAGAAGTAAATCTCAGCCTTCCGCTTTCAACCCTTACCGCTCCAAGAACCCTCTTTCCCCTGGTCAGGGGGCACTCCATAAGTGAGAGAATTTCCGGGGGAGATTTAGAAAAACGGTAATCTTTTGCGCTATCCTCTACCAGCAGGGGAGACATATTCTTTTTTACCCACCGGCTATACTGGTCGGTTATTCCTGAAGTGATACGTATTTTTCCTCCAGGAAAAACATCTGTCAAAAACTGCCTTAAAAGAGAATATATCTTAGCCTGGTCAAGAGTTTTTCCCAGGCCGACGGCATATCCGCCCAGCTTAAGGTAGCGCTCGTTTCTGGACCGGACTTCCCGGCACAGGGACTGGAGCCGCTTCACTTCCAGCCCGGCTGCGGTAATGCCGTTTTCCAGGTTTTCAACCTGCATATTATATTCACCCTCCAGTGATTCCAGTGATTCCCTTACTGAATTAAGATAGGAAAGAATTATCCAGAAAGCGGCTATGGCGGCCAGAAGAAACCAGTTCCCGGTAATAAGCAGGGCTGCTATGGAAACAAAAGTTGAACTAAGGGCAAGAGCCAGGGCGCCGGGAAGGGAAAAGATAAGAAATGCTATAACCTGGAGAATAAGAAAAAAAGCTGCAGCAGCTTCCGGAGGCCCCCCTCTGACAAGTTCTGCGGTAACAGCTAAAAATGCAACAGAAAGGAAGAGTTCCCCCGTGATTTCTCGGACAACTTTAATCAATTTTTTTTCTCTTTATAAGTCCCTCTCCTGAGGGGCAGCATAAACCGCCAGCCGGACCTTTTAAAAGTCAGTCTTTATTTATTGCCTCACCGGATTTAATATCAAAAAAACGGATCTTTTCCGGTTTAAAAACCAGCTCCATTTCATCCCCCATGCTGACCCGGTTTGAACCGGCTGTTTTCAATATAACTGTATTATTCCTCCCTATTGTGGCATGTATATTGTTTTCGCTTCCCATAGGCTCTTCAGTTATCACAGTTGCCCTGACCGTTTCACTATCTGTCTGGACCCGTGAAAATATTTTATCTATTATATCTTCAGGCCTTATCCCCAGCTTAACCCTGCTCCCTTCATAAGGGCGGAGAAATTCAAAGGCGCTGGAAGTAAGGCAAAGAGAAAACCCGTCTCCCTTAAGCCTTACCTTCTCATTAAATGAGAGAACCTCGGCCTCCAGCATATTCATAGCGGGGGAACCTATAAAAGTGGCCACAAAACTGTTTGCCGGTTTTTCATAAAGAGTTATAGGCTCCTCAACCTGCTGTATATAGCCTTCCTTCATAACCACAATTTTATCTCCCATTGTCATTGCCTCCACCTGATCGTGGGTTACATATACCATTGTGGCCTGAAGGCGGGAGTGCAGTTTTTTTATCTCCACCCTCATCTGAACCCTGAGTTTTGCGTCAAGGTTGGAGAGGGGTTCGTCAAAAAGAAAAACTTTAGGCTTTCTTACAATGGCCCGGCCCAGAGCCACCCGCTGGCGCTGGCCTCCCGAAAGCTGTTTGGGCCGCCTATCCAGCAGGGCCCTTATACCAAGGATATCCGCTGCCTCCATAACCCTTTTTTCTATTTCACTTTTAGGGTATTTGCGCAGCTTAAGCCCGAAGGCCATATTCTCGGCAACTTTCATATGAGGGTATAATGCGTAATTCTGGAAAACCATTGCTATGTCCCTGTCTTTGGGGGGGACGCTGTTTACCTTCCGGCCTCCGATATAAAGGTGACCTGAAGTTATTTCTTCCAGCCCGGCAATTGTGCGCAGGGTTGTAGATTTTCCGCAACCGGAAGGACCGACAAGAACACAGAATTCCCTGTCCTCAATCTTAAGGTTTATTTCCTTGCAGCCGATTACCCCTCCGGGGTATATCTTGCTGATATTATCTAAGCGAAGTTCAGCCATTTAATTCTCCTTTCTCTAACCTTTCAGCCCGGTGGTGCTGATACCTTCTATTATATATTTCTGGGCCAGCAGAAAAACCACTATTACCGGTATTACCGTAACAACCGCCCCGGCCATTAAAAGTCCGAACTCCGTTGCATGCTCACCGCTCAGGGCCGCCAGAGCAACGGGCAGGGTATACATTTCCTCTCTTATCATAACAATAAGGGGCCAGAGAAAACTGTTCCAGGAAGCCATAAAAGTAAATATTCCAAGGGTGGCCAAAACAGGCTTGCATAGGGGGAGTATTATTTTCCAGTATATTCCGAACTCCGAACATCCGTCTATCCTTGCAGCTTCTATGAGGTCATTTGGGATAGTCATTATAAACTGTCTTATAAGGAAAATACCGAAAACTGAAATGGTTCCAGTTATGATCAGGCCCACAAAAGTATTTAAGAGCCCCATTCCCCTAAGTATCATAAAGACAGGCATCATAGTTATCTGCCCCGGAATCATAAGGGATATAACCAGCAGTGCAAATATCTTATCCCTCCCCGCAAACCTGTACTTGGCAAAAGCATAACCGGCCAGGGAATTAAAAAAGAGACCCAGCAGGGTTACAGCCGAAGCCACCACCGTGCTGTTAAAGAAATGGCGGAAAAAATCAATATCCTCAAAAAGCCGGGCATAATGTTCAAGTGTAGGCTCACTGGGGATCCAGGCCGGCGGCATAGTAAAGATTCCGGCCCGGGTCTTAAAGGAAGTAGATATAGACCATATAAACGGCATCAGGGTTAATATAAGTCCCGCTATTAAGATAAGGTAAACAAACCATTTCCTTATTTTAGTTTCAAGTATGTAACTGTCACCTTTTTTAGCCACTAATCTGCCTCCCATTTTTTTCTGAAATGTATCTGTATGAGCGTAAAACTTAAAATGCATAAAAAGAGTATAAAGCCTATGGCGCTGCCGTAGCCGAACCTGAAATATTCAAAACCCTGCTGATACATATTCATCACCATAGATATCGTGCTGTTAAGAGGTCCCCCGTCTGTCATTATATAGGGCTCCTCAAAAAACTGAAAAGCTCCTATGGTGGTTATAACAACCACAAAAAACAAAGTGCTTTTAAGGGAGGGAAGGGTAACATTCCAGAACTGCTGCCAGGCGTTGGCACCGTCTACTTCAGCTGCTTCGTAAAGAGTTGATGGTATCGTCTGAAGCCCGGCCAGTATAATAACCATATTATAACCGAAGTTCCTCCACACGCTCATCACAATGAGGGCGGGCAAGGCCAGCCTGGTATCACTCAGCCACCTCTGCGGCTCTATTCCCGCCAGGCTTATAAGATAGTTTATAAGCCCGAATTCGGGATTATAAAGCCATCGCCACACAACGGCCACGGCCACAAGGGTGGTTATAACAGGCATAAAATAACCTGAGCGGAAAAGCCCCTTAACCTTAATATATTTTTTATCAATCATTACCGCCACAAACATAGCCAGCGAAATATTAAAAGGTATTCCAACAAATGCAAAAACAAAGGTGTTTCGGAGCGAGTGCCAGAAAACATCGTCGCTGAACAGTTCTATATAATTATTCAGCCCAACAAATTCCAGGAGGCTTACCTGGGCAAACGTATAAACATTCCAGTTGGTAAGACTTATGAGAAAAGAAGAAAAAATAGGAATAAACAGGAATAAGATTAGAGTTAAAATTGACGGGATTATAAATAGGTAAGGGATATAGGTTTTCTTAAATCCCATCCCCAGCATACCGCCCGGAACCTCTATTTTTTCTTTTTTCTCTTCTCTGCCTGAAATCATATGTTTCTGTTTTATTCCTCCCCGGAAATAAAGGAAAAATATTATAAAAGCCAGGGTGCTGACAGCAGCCATCCAGAATATAAGGTTGCTTTCCCTCATATCTTCGCGGCGGGCAATAATATTTTCTATATCTTTTTTTAAATCCTTTTGAGCTGTCCGGACCTCTCTTCCGCCTATAAATATCTGTTCCAGCCTCCGCCCTATCCTTGAGGCTATTTCTTCCCACTCCGGAACCACCGGCTGTCCCCGGGAGTGCAGAAGCTGCTCACCAAAAACACGGATCTTGGGATCATCCCTAAAATAACCGTCCTCCCAGACCGCTGCGCTGGCCGGAAGCCCTCCGCTTATTTCATACCATTTAATCTGATTTTCGGGGCGGCTCATATATTCAATAAATTTCCAGGCCGCATCTTTGTTGGGGGAATCCTTAAAGAGAGTAAGATGACTCCCACCCACAAAGGAGGTCCTGTTTTTATTGCCCGGAAGCATAGCCACTTCCCATTTGCCGTCTATTTCAGGAATGAGCCGGCCTATTTCATTTATCATCCAGGGCCCGGAAATAAACATTGGGTAATAACCCTCCTTAAAAGCCCACATTAAATCCTGTTCCGGATCCTCCAGCGGAGCAGCCCCTTCATTAAAAAACCGGCCGTAATATTCTATTGCTTGAGCAAACTCCTCCTGCGTAACCTTTATATTGCCGCTTTCCGGGTCAAGGACAGAACCTTCATTCTGCCAGAGAAAGGGGAGAAAACTCTGCCAGTCAGTTACCGGAAGGGCAATGCCGTAATTTCCGCTGCGGCGGGCCAGTTTTACAGCAGCATCCAGTAGCTCTTCCCAGGTGCGGGGAGGATGAGCATAGCCAACCTCTTGAAGCATATCAGTTCGGTAATAAAGGACCCTGGTTTCCACATACCAGGGGATACTGTAAATATTGTCATTTATTCTTCCTATGGCAAAAGAGCTTTCAAGAAAGTCATCCGGTTCCAGAAATGATTCATCCAGGTAGGAATCAAGCTCCTGAAATGCGTTCATGGACTGAAATTCAGGAACCCAGGTAGTACCCATCTGGGCCACATCCGGGGGAACCCTTCCCACAACCGCGGTAAGCAGCTTTTCGTGGGCCAGCCCCCACGGAATAGCCTGGGTAACCACCTTTATTTCCGGGTTCTCCTCTTCAAAGGCACGGGCCATAGGCCGCAGAAGTGTTCCCTCCAGGCCGAATCCCCAGACCAGTATCTCCTGCCTGTTCTCTGAAGCAGCCGGACTCCAGGCAAAAAAGAGTAAAAGGATTGCGGCAGAAAAAAGTTTTTTCATAACCGGGCGGGCCGGGCCGTTGAATCTCTCAGGACCAGCCCGGTTCCTGATATGGATGAGGATACCTGTTCTGAAGGACTGTTCATAATCTGAACAAGCATCTTAACCGCCCCCCTGCCTATTTCATACATATTATGTTTTACCGTGCTGAGGCGGGGCCTCATCCGGGAAGCCAGGGGTATATCATCAAAACCGATAACAGATACATCTTCCGGCACTTTTAAATTAAAAGAGTCAAGAGCCGACATCGCCCCGATGGCCATAGTATCGCTGGATGCAAAAATTGCATCAAAAAAGAGTTTTTTTTCAGCTATAAGCTTTTTTAGAAGCCTAAAAGCCTTCTCCTCGAGAAAATCTGCATGAAGGATAAGAGAAGAGTTAAACTTAATATTGTATCTTTCCAGGGCCGCCCTGTAGCCTGCAATGCGTTCAGATGAGTTTGTAGAACCTCTTCTGCCGGCAATATGCAGAATTTTTCTGTGTCCCAGTCCGATAAGATGCCCGGCGGCTTTAAAGGCGCCGCCGAAATTATCACAGTCGCAATAGGGAAAGAACTTTTCCCCCGCCCTGCTGTTTACGGCCACCATTGGGGTATTTTCCGGCAGGGATGAGAAAAAATTTAAATTTTCTTCCACTACGGAGCCCTGAACTATTATCCCTGCGGTCATGCCGCTGCCTGCCAGATATTTATATCTTCGGGCAAAAGAGGAAGACTCCGGTATCACGTCAAATATAAGATTAAAATTTTTTTCATTTGCTGCATCCACCACACCCCTAAGTATCTCAGAGGTATAGCTGGTTAAAAGATAGGGATGATAAGAACTGAGAAGAGCAATACTGCCTGCCCTCTTCTTCTTAAGCGCCCGGGCCGCATAATTAAACTGGTAATTATTTGCCCCGGCAAAATCCAGTATTCTTTCCCTGAGCGGGGGGGAAACCCGCCCCTTGTCAACATTATTTAAAACCCTTGATACCGTTGAAACGGAGACATTAAAATTACTGGCAATTTTTTTCATTGTAATAGTCATAAAGGCTGTTTGGTTTTATACTACATTAAGAAAAAGCTGTCAAAAACTCCGGCTTTAATTTATCTGCCCAGGACTTCAACCCTTATATTTTCCCCGGCATTTTTGATTTGGATTTTCAGCTTGCCGTCTTTAAATTCATACTCCGCTTTTTTTGCTTCAGATCTTACATCCCGCACTTCTATCGGAGATTTAAACTGACATTCAAAATCCCCCGCGCCCCTGAAGAGAGCATAAAAACGGTTATCTGCAAAATTAAACTCCTGAAGCTCTGCCGTGGAGTAGATAAGCTTAACCCCTCCCTGAAGGCTGAGGTTTAAGGGAAGCAGGTAAGCGCGGCGGGGAGGAACTTTAATGGTACCCCGGGCCGGTATTGTTATTTTTTCGGATTTTTGGGGGAACTTTGTTCTCAGCCTGGTCTGGATCTCTATCTGGTGATAATTAAATAGAAAAAGAAATGCCTCATCACCCTTGCTGCGTTTTATAACTACGGCATCCTTTCCCTTTAGGATTTCCACCGACCTCTCCACCCCTAACCTATCCATAAATGAAGATATAAGCTCCATCAAATAATCATATACGTGAGTAAACCCGAATCCGGAGGCCAGGACCTTTCCCTTCCCTGTATTTTTCATAAGGGCGCAGCACTTTCCTGATGCTGTTTCAGAGACCTTCTCCCCGCCCGACAAGAGCTGAACTGCACCGTTAACCATAACTTCAAGCCCCGTAGTGTAGCTGAATTTGCTCTCTGTCAGGGGGCCGGCTTTAATGCCAGAAATTTTTTCAAAAATTCTCTCTTCATTCCAGGAAAGATCTTTTACCGGAACCCTTGGATACATAAAAAGGTTTCCGCCGGACCGGGCATACCGTGCCAGCTTTTCCTGGGTTTTTTTGTCCATAAACTCCAGGGAAAAAGAGGCTATGTGTTTATGCCGGGAGAGCTGCCGGAGGGAAGAGTTCTGTATATCAACAAAAGAGTAAGAATAACCTGCCAGTGAAAGTATCCGGGCAAGCCCGTCAAAAAATAATATATTTCTTTCAGACTCCACCTTTTCTATAAAAGGCCCGGAAAGGTATTCTGTTGAATAATAAGGGTTATAAAAACCTATGGCCAGATCATTTTCTTTCCCGG
>PWQF01000160.1 GCA_003556865.1 Elusimicrobiota bacterium
AAAGAAGGCCGCCCTGCCGTATACAGCGGGAAATGTTTAAGTTTAAGTCCGGAAAAAATTAAAGAAAAGGAAACTTCCGGCTTTAAGCCGGCCTGGCGTTTTAAAACCCCGGCCGCCGGCAGGCTTGGATTTAAGGACGCAGTAAAAGGCTTAATAGAGGTTGATTGCGGCACAATAGGGGATTTTGTAATAGTCCGATCCGATAATATGCCTACTTATAACTTCACCTGCGTAGTGGATGATACTCTTATGGGCATTTCACATGTCATAAGGGGGGACGATCATGTATCTAATACCCCCAGACAGCTTCTTCTTTATAAGGAGATGGGGAAAGAGGCCCCCACTTTTGCGCATCTACCCCAGGTCCACGGACAGGATGGAAAGCGCCTTTCAAAAAGAAGCGGTGCAGTTTCTCTTTCTCACTACATAAATAAAGGCTACCTGCCTCAGGCCCTGCTTAATTATCTTGCTCTTCTAGGATGGTCCACAGAAGATTCCCAGCAGCTTTTTGAAAAAAATGAGCTAATAGATAAGTTTTCGCTGGAGAGGATAAGCCCATCTCCGGGTATATTTGATCAGGAGAAGCTAAACTGGATTAATGGTAAAGTCCTTCGGGAACTCCGGGCCCGGGAAATATCATTTAGGGCTGCCCCCTGGCTTAAAAAAGAGGGGCTGATAGAAGATGAGCAAAATATTCCCTGTAAAATTGTTTCTGCCATAGAGATGGAAAAAGATAAGTTAACTCTTCTTTCAGATATTCCCGGAAAAATTGACTTTATGTTTAAGGAAAATATAATATATGAAGAAAAAGCAGTTAAAAAAAGGCTTAAAAAAGAAGGAACCCGTAAATTACTTGAGGAAGTCCTAAATATTCTAGAGGAAATAGAATCCTTTAACTCTCAGACCCTGGAAGAGCAAATAAGAAATTTTGCTTTGGAGAGGCAAATAGGGATGGGCAAGCTTTTTCATCCCCTGAGGGTGGCTGTTTCCGGAAAAATGCAGGGCCCGGGACTTTTTAAACTTCTGGAATTTGTGGGTAGGGAAAAAGTAATTAAAAGGTTAAAATACACTATAAAGGAGTTTTGCATTAATGAATGACGAACAAAATAATCAGGTTGACATAAATTTTTTTAATATAATAATGTCTCTTTCACAGTCAGCCCTAATGTATATGGGTAAAATTACAAATCCGCAAAGCGGAAAAGTGGAGAAAAACCTTGAAATTGCCAGGACAAATATTGATATTCTCCAGATGCTGCAGTATAAGACAAAGGGAAACTGTTCTAAAAAAGAAAAGGAACTGCTTAGTGAAAACCTGACAAATCTGCAGCTGACCTATGCCGCGGAAAAGAAAAAGGATGAAACCGAATCTTCTGAATCGCAGGCGCAGGATAAAGAAGAGAAAAATACTGAAAATAAGGGAGAGAATCCGGAATCATAGAAACAAAAACAGGAAATAGTAAGATTCCCCGTATACTGGCGGTGGATGACGAACCTGATAATAGCAAGATTCTCAGGATGATACTGGAGCCTGAGGGGTACAGGGTTGATGAGGCTGAAAATGGCGAAGAGGCTCTGGAAAAAGCTCAAAAAAAGCAATATGATCTATATCTCCTTGACATAGTTATGCCCGGAATGGACGGATATGCGCTCTGCAAGGAACTGAAAGAAAAATGCGGGAGTGATACCCCCTATATTTTTGTTACCGGAAAATCAGATCCGGAAGACATAATGAAAGGCTTTGAGATGGGGGCGGTAGACTATTTGACCAAGCCCTTTAAGTCGAGGGAAATAAAGGCAAGAGTGAAGGCGCATATTGATCTTAAAAAAGCCCGTGATTCTCTAAGGGAAAAATATGAAAAAGAGAAAAAACTGGTAGCAGAGCTTAAGGAAGCCAGTGCTCAGGTTAAGACCTTGAGCGGCCTTTTGCCTATATGCTGCTATTGCTTTAAAATAAAGGATGATAAGGGCTACTGGCAGAGGGTTGATGATTATATGCGCAGCAACTCTGAGGCTGAATTTACTCACGGCATATGCGATGAATGCCGGGAAAAAACTTTAAAAAAAATCAAAGATAGCGAAAATTAACTGCCGGGTCGTCTAATGGCAGGACAGCGGCCTCTGGAGCCGTTTGTGAGGGTTCGAATCCTTCCCCGGCAGCCACTTTTCATTTAGCAGGGATTTCCTCTCTTTTCTAAAAAACTTTTCGGGAGCGTTCACTCGTCCCCATGAAAACATTATCTAGCTTATTGACCTTAGGGACTTATTTGTTATGTCTGCATCTCGACTATCTAAAGCTTTTATTAGAGAAGGAAAGATTTCTTCAATAGTAGGTTTAATTTCCCTAACGCATTATGGTGGCTTTGCAAGCTTTTTTATTTTAATTTTTATCGGTTTAAATTTTTATAAGTATTGGGCCGCTTGCTCGGCAGGTTTTCTGAATCATCCTGCTGCATGGGCAACAACTTCACGATCATGTATTCTGGGTTCATTTAAGATGTTCATAAGGTGCGGAATAATAGCTGAGTTATCAGGTTCTCCTAATTACAGCGACTGGTATTTCGAGCAGTTCTCCTGTTTTCATGATTCAAGCCCTCTGTGATAGCGGATATTAAAATATCATAAAGTATTGCTTCTAAAGACTGCCATGCCTTTTGTTTGACTACAATTCCGGCAACTTGATAATGCACAACATAACATATAGAAGAGTTAAAATATATTTTATTTTTTTTTGGAGTCACCTAAACTTCTAAATTTAGTATGAGCAGATTTTCTAATACTATTAGCTCGTGAAACCAATCCTCCCCTTAATCCCGCACACCCAGCAAGTGGCAGTCTGTTAAGTAATATAATGTGGAAGGATAATATAAAAAATAACAGAAGGAACTTAATTTATCCCAGCAATATCTTTCAGTTAAAGCCGGCTTATTTACTAATACCGTTGTAAAACTAGGAGCGTTGATTTATACTCCCTGATTAGATATTCTGATTAAACTTATTAGGGATAATTTGATATAATATCAAATAAGTTAAATGACAAAAGAATACATGAATATAATTGCAGAAAAATCTTGAAATTGCATTTATAAATATTAGGTAAAAAGGGATGGAAATTATAGTGAACTTTAAAAAAAAATCTCTTTTTTGTTTGCCGGGCGTCGTATCTTCAGGCGGGCTAAATGTTATTAAAAATAAAAACTTATATAGAATTGGTACTTACAAGTAAAATTCTTTTTGTAAATGACTTTCCGCCGCTGCTTGGCTTTATAAAGGAGATTCTATGAGGAAAAAATTTTAAAAAAGCACATGGTTTATAAACAATTTCGTGATATGGCACGCCGACACCTGATTAATGATAAATTAGATCAGGCCATAAAGGGATATGAAAAAGCCCTTCAGGTTGCCGGAAACTATTCCTTGTATGAGAGAAATAAATTATTGGGAGAGCTTGAGACAGCCCAGCATAAAAAATATTTTAAGTCTTATCCCATAGCCATGGATATATCCTTAACGACTAAGTGCAACCTTAACTGCCGGATGTGCAGAAATAAAGATAGATCCTGGGAAATTAACAAAAAAACTTTTAGAGATATTATTAAGTTTATTCCCTACTTGCAATATGTAAACTATATGGGTGGAGAAGTTTTTCTTTCAAAATATTTTAAACAAATTTTAAAGGCTTCCTCAAGAAACCCACATATCAATCAAACCTTAACAACTAATGGCCTTTTAATTAACAGGGAATGGGCCAGCATACTGCTTGCCGAACAGGTGGAAGTAGTATTTTCTATTGACGGGTTCACTAAAAACACATATGAAAGCATAAAAATCGGGGCTAATTTTCATAATTTTATGTACAATATAAAGATTTTTACCGAAATGAGAAATAAAATTGACCCGGAAAAAAGGGCAGATCTGAAATTAAACTTCATGTTACTTAAGGAAAACTACCAGGAAGTAAAACTGGCACCCGGCTTTGCAGAAAAATACGGATTTAATGTTATAAATATTCTTCCAAATAATGTTTCCGGAAGTGTCTGGTCAACTTTCGGAGGGGATATAGAAATGGCTCGGGGATATTATAAGGATTTACTTCCTTTTTTAAAAAAAGAGGCAGCAAAAAAAGGAATAAAGGTTTTTAATATGATTCCCCCTGTCTGTAGAAAGATTGCGCAATAAGGATAGTTTAAGTAAATATAATAAAAAATATACCAGGGAACAGGTGATGAGTTCTCTTGATTTTCTGCCATTGCACCGACTGGTGATACACCCATATGGTAGTGTAAGGTTATGTATGACCGGAAGGATAGCGGGCAGTATAGAAAGGGCTTCCCTTTATGAAATCTGGAACGGGAGCAGAATGAGAAAATTTAGAAATAACTACTATACCCGGGGCCTTCTTTCTACCAGTGCGGCAAGATGTTTAAAATGTTTCCTATAATTTATTTTGTATCAATCTTATTAAGGGATATATCTGAAGGGTCTGAAATAATATTGGGTAAGCCTTTTAAAAAATTTCGGGGGGCATTTTTCTTAATTCACGCATTTAAATATGTATTATTATATATGAGGGGGATAAAAACCAATAAAAACTATAAGGTTTTACTTATCCTGAGTATAATCCGGACTAGAATAAAGTGAAAAAGAGAGCGGTATTTCAAAATAAAAAAACACAAATAATACTTAAGTTTTTATTTATTGTTATAGGTCTTGAATTTAGGCTTAGATTAACTGAGCACGGTTATTATTTTTATCACCTGCACTTAAAGCATTATAATATTGATATTGCAGAAGATGCTTACAGGATTGTATGCCTGGGTGAGTCTACTGTAGAAGGCAGTAATGCACCGACATCTTTTCCGGAACATTTAAAATCAAAGTTAACAAGCAAGTACAAAAACAAGAAGATCCAGGTTTTTAATTTAGGAGTTGCAGGAATAGGAAGCTCCCAAATCTCAAAAAATTCTAAAATAGTCAAAAAAAGATTTAACCCTGATTTGGTAATTTTACTTACCGGGCATAATAGAGATTTTTCACCAGGACTTAGCTCTAAATTTCCTCAAATATTTATGATAATAGGAAGATTAAGGGTTGTAAGATTGCTTTATTACCTACCCATCTTAATTGAAGTAATATCTTTACGTAATACAGATGCACCCATGAAGTTAATCAGTAGAGATGGTTTATTGTTTTTTACTCAAGCCGATAGTTCTAAATTTACTGAAAGAGATGCTATTACACAAATTAATTATATTAAACAAATCATTCAAATTTTTGTAAAAGATGGGGGTAAACTTTTGTTGTGCAATTATTTTGAATCAGGAGCAAATAAATTTTTAGAAGGCATTGCCGAAGATTTGGATATCCCTTTTTGCAATATTGAAAAAATTTACAGAAAGTATGAAAAAAAAGGACGTGCAATGGAATTGCTCGACGCTGATATGTGGCATCCAAATGAGAAAGGTTATAAGCTTATGGCGGAAAAAATATATAACCGTATTAATGAAGAAAATTTAATTGATAGATAAACCGGGCTTATAAATAATGGAAAATATATCTGAGTGAATAAATTTTGAAAATAGTTTTTGTAATCTATTAATAAAAAAACATACGAATGATTATTATTGCCGACCCGGATAGATATATTAAGCATAAGATAGCCTGGGATGAGATGCTCGGCTTTCCGGATAACGGAAAAGTTGCTGAGCGGTGGAGCTGCAACGCCTCGTCGGGAAGTAGTATTTTATATTAGGTTTTATTAATGGCGGCGCGGGAAATATAGAGGAGGTATGCAAAGCCCCGGCGGATTAAAATGCTATAAATCCCAGGGCCTTCCTGAATTAAATTATAAGAAGTTTAAGATTCAAACCGATATGAGAGAGCATTAAGAAGAATATAAAGAGAGCGGCAGCATATCTTTGGAAAAATCAAGGCCTCTCTTAATTGAAATAAAAACTATATTTTTATATAATCCCCTTTAAGTTTAAAGATGAGCTTTCGAAAAGAACTGCATTTTATTATACTGGCCGGAGGGAGGGGGGAAAGGATGAACTCCGAAATACCAAAGCCTCTTCAGCTTATAGGAAGAAGAAGTATGCTGGAGAGAGTGATTGAGGCCGGCCGGGGACTGGAACCCGCAAATATTATTGTTGTTTTCGGTGATGAAAAAGTTAAGGAAAGGGCAGAAAAAGAGGGGTGTGAGACGGTTTTACAAAAAAAACCGCTGGGAACCGCGGATGCCTTAAAAAAGGCTTATCCCCTTTGCGGTCCGGAAGGGAGGGTAGTGGTTACCTGTTCGGATATACCCCTTCTTCCCTCTTTGGTTTACCGGCGGCTTTACCGGCGCCACCTGGAGGAAAAAAACTACCTGACCCTTCTTGCGTCCCGCGCCCCTGATCCGGCCGGCTACGGAAGGGTTATAAAAGAAAAAGGAATTTATCGGGTGGTGGAGGAAAAAGAGGCTTCAGAAGAGGAGAAGAAAATTAACCTTATAAACGGAGGAGTTTACTGTATGGAGTGTCAGGGTATGGATAAGTATCTGGATAAAATAAAAAAATCTCCGGTGAAGGGGGAATATTATCTTACTGATCTGGTTTATGCTGCTTCCCGGGCCGGTGAAAAAGTAGGTGTGGAAGAATGTTCTTATGAATATATTATGGGGGTTAATACCAAAAAGCACTTAAGAGAGGCCCGGGAGAGGGTTCCGGGAATAAAAAATGAACAATGAATTAAAGGTTTTTGCGGGCAATTCCAATCCTCCGCTGGCAGAAAAAATTTGCAGTTACCTTGGAGTAACCCAGGGTAAAATACTGGTGAGCAGGTTTTCGGACGGGGAGTGCAGGGTTAAAATAAAAGAGACTGTCCGGGGTAAGGACGTATTTGTAATTCAGTCCACCTCTCCCCCCGTTAATGAAAACCTGGTAGAGTTATTGGTGATGATTGATGCCTTCCGGCGGGCATCGGCAAAAAGAATAACTGCAGTTATTCCTTATTACGGATATTCCCGTCAGGACAGAAAAGATACCCCCAGGGTTCCGATAACCGCCAAGCTGGTTGCGAATATGATAAGTGTTGCCGGGGCACACAGGGTTCTGGTAATGGACATACATGCAAAACAGATTCAGGGTTTTTTTGACTGTCCGGTGGATAATCTCCAGCTTTTCCCCGTGCTCATTAAATATTTAAAGGCAAAAGATTTTGAACATCCGGTTGTCGTGGCTCCGGACCAGGGGGGGGTGGAGAGAGCAAGGACCCTGGCAAAAAAGCTTAAAAGCCCCCTTGTCCTTGTAGATAAAAGAAGGCCCCAGCCCAATGTCTCCCGGGTCTTTCATGTCATAGGGGACGTAAGAGGAAAAAATACAATTGTTCTTGACGATATGGTGGATACGGCCGGGACCCTGTCCCAGGTTGCGCTGGCTCTTAAGGAAAACGGTGCCAAATCGGTATATGCTGCCGCCACCCACGGAGTGCTTTCAGGCAAGGCTCTGGATAAGATAAAAAAGAGTGTTTTAGAGGAACTTATTATCAGTGATACCATAAGAAAAACAAAGGAGGGTATAGGAGCTAAAATAAAAATACTTTCTATTTCAGAACTTATGGGTGAAGCTATCAAGAGGATTCACAGGGAAAAGGCGGTAAGCAGTCTTTTCATATAGAGGAGTATTAAGCATAAAGAGAGGATAAAATGGCAGAACAAGTAAAACTTAATGTTAAGAAAAGAAAGGACTTTTCCGGCAGCCGGCTTAATGAACTTAGAAAATCCGGGTATATACCTGCGGTTCTTTACGGCCCGGACGTGGAAAGTCAGAGCATATATGTGGAAGCAAAAGAGTTCCGGCATACTATTGCCGGGGAACACGGGGAAAATGTTCTTATTAACCTCAAGGTGGACCGCAGCAAGCCCCAGGCGGTAATAATTAAGGAAATACAGGCAGACCCCCTTAATATGAAAATACAGCATGTGGATTTTTGCCAGATACGACTTACCGAAAAGGTAGAGGTAGAGATACCTGTTGAAGTTGAAGGTGATGCCCCCGGTGTAAAGGCCGAAGGCGGGGTTCTGGACCATATTATAAGAAAGCTTTCGGTGCGCTGTCTGCCTACTGAAATACCGGACAACTTTGTGCTGGATGTAAGCGGCCTCAGCATAGGGGATGCGCTAAAGGTTGAAGATATCCCGGTGGCCGGTGATATTGAAATACTTGACGACCCGGATGCCCTGGTGGTTCACATAGTTCCCCCGGATGAATATGAGGAGCCGGAAGAAGAAGAGCTGGAAGAAGAGTTGGAGCCGGAAGTTATAGGCAAGAAAAAAGAAGAAGAGGGGGACGAGGAAAAGCCTGCGGAGGAGAAACCGAAAGAACCAGCCCGGGAAGACGAAGGGGAAAAGGAATAAGTTCCCCGCATATTGGGAAAATTTCTTCTTGCCGGGCTGGGTAACCCCGGCGGACAGTATAAAGGAACCAGGCATAACCTGGGTTTTATTCTGGCTGATTTACTGGGCGAAAATTTCCGGAGCCCGGTTTCTTTTCCCTTCAGTTTCTGTGAAACAGAAGAATTTACGCTGATAAAACCCAAAACCTTTATGAATAAAAGCGGGCTGGCGGTGGAAAGAGCGGCGGCCTATTTTAATTTTTCACAAAAAGAGATTATGGTTGCCTGCGATGATTTTAACCTGCCCCTGGGCAAGCTAAGGCTTAGGGGAAGAGGTTCTGCGGGGGGGCATAACGGACTTCAGTCAGTTATAGATTATCTGGGTACTTCTGATTTTCCCCGCATCAGAATGGGTATAGGGGGTCAATATGAATCAGATAAGGTTTCATATGTCCTGGGAAGGTTTCACAAATCTGAAGCTGCCAAAGTCAGGGATATGCTGATAGACGCAGGCCGCCTGATCAGGTATTTTTGTAAACACGGACTTGAGGAAACCATGAATAAATTTAATTGAAAATATGGGTAAGCTGAGGAGAAAAATTAAAAGGCAGTTTATTGCAGGTCTTCTTGTCATTCTTCCCCTGGGGCTTACCTTATGGCTGGCCTGGGCCATATTTAAGTTTATCGGCCGTAGCTTTCTACCCTACCTTGATTACATTCCCCGGGTCGGCTATCTGCCTTATTCTATTCGTATGGTAATAAGCGCCCTTATAACCCTGCTTATAATCTGGGGGGTTGGATTCTGGGCAAGTAATTTTGCCGGCCGGTTTTTTATAGGGAACTTAGACCGCCTTCTTCTCAAGGCACCCTTTATTTCCAAAATATACAGCACTATGAAACAGCTTACCAGCACCGTGCTGATCAACCGCAAGGCTTTTAAAAAAACCGCTATTATCGAATATCCCCGCCGGGGCCTGGGCACCCTGGTTTTTGTTACGGGCGAGGATATCAGGGACAGGGCGGGTAGAAAGCTTACGTCTGTTTTTGTTCCCTCCACTCCTAATCCCACTACAGGTTACTGCATACTATTGCCGGAAGAGGAAGTAACCCCACTTTCCATTTCAGTCAACCAGGCTATAGAGTTTATTTTTTCAGGTGGAATTATGGTGCCTGAGGGCATGGAAATTCCAGATATTTTAAGTGTTAAAGAAGAAAGGGAGGAATTATAATGTTTATAGGAAGCATCAGTTCGGTATGGGTTGCATTTTTCAGCGGGATAGCAGCTCTTTTATTTGTCTGGATTATTTCCCGGAGGATTATGAAATCAAACCCCGGAAACCAGAAAATGCGCTCAATTTCCAGGATGATACAGCAGGGGTCTATGACTTTTCTTAAGCGTGAGTACAGTTGGATTGCCGTCTTTTCCGGGGTTCTGGCTGTTATTATATTTTTTTTCATAGCCCGCAAAACCGCTTTTGCTTTCGTGGCCGGAGCTCTCTGCTCCTCCCTTGCCGGGTATATCGGCATGAGGGTTGCCACTGCAGCCAACGGCCGGACAGCGCAGGCTTCATCTAAGGGGTTATCGGAGGGGCTTAAGGTGGCTTTTCCCGGCGGAGCGGTTATGGGGCTCAGTGTTGTGGGCCTTGGGCTGTTAGGCCTTTCCGGGGTATATATTCTATTAGTATGGCATGCGGGGTTACAGGAGTTCTCTCTTATCCAGCAGCTTAAGGAGGCTGCATCTCTAATTATGGGTTTCAGTATGGGCGCCTCTTCCGTTGCTCTTTTCGGCAGGGTCGGAGGAGGTATTTATACCAAGGCTGCTGATGTTGGGGCAGATCTGGTCGGCAAAGTAGAGGCCGGAATTCCGGAAGATGACCCCCGCAATCCGGCAGTAATAGCAGATAATGTGGGGGACAATGTAGGCGATGTGGCCGGTATGGGGGCGGACCTGTTTGAATCGTATGTGGGCGCGGTAATAGCTGCTACGGTAATAGCAGCCGCGGCAGGAAACACTCACGGAATTATGCTTTCTTTTCTTCTGGCAGCTTGGGGAATAGTCTCGTCGGTGGTAGGTGTTATTTTTGTGGGTGGGGTAAAAACTACCCCCCAGGCCTCACTTCGCAACGGGATGCTTTCTTCTTCAGTCTGCCTTCTGGCCGGAACTTTTATAATTTCAAGGTACTGGTATATAAATTTCAGCCCCTTCTGGGCGGTACTGGTGGGCCTTGCCGCCGGCCTGGCCGTGGGTTATACCGCGGAATATTTTACTTCGGGTAAGAGTGTGCAGAAAATTGCCGAAAGTTCCCGGACTGGCCCCGCAACCAATATAATAGCCGGGACTGCCACGGGGATGTTCTCCACGGCAATTCCTTTGTTTGCTATAGCTGCGGCCATTGTCATATCTTATATGGTGGCCAATGTTTTCGGGGTGGCTTTGGCTGCCATAGGGATGCTTTCCATAACC
>PWQF01000243.1 GCA_003556865.1 Elusimicrobiota bacterium
AAACGGAAAAAAGAGTCCTGTTTTCTGAAAAATAAATGGAGGAATAAATGGAAACAATGATGCTGGCAATTGAAGGGATAGACGGACATACGCTTGCAATTATGGGGGCTGCATTTGCAATGATTTTTGCAGGCATAGGATCAGCTATAGGAATAGGTTTTACCGGACAGGCGGCCAGCGGGGTTTTATCCGAGGACCCGGATAAGTTCGGGGTTATGCTTATCTTGGTATCATTGCCCGGGACCCAGGGGTTTTACGGATTTGTCGCCGCCTTTTTAATAATTCTTCAGGTAGGTTTCCTGGGAGGAGAAGCTGTAGCCATGACCACGGCACAGGGTTTCCAGGTTCTGGGAGCGGCGCTGCCCATAGCCTTTACCGGTCTTCTGAGCGGTATACATCAGGGAAGGGTATGCTCGGCCGGCATAGGAGTAGCGGAGAAAAAGCCGGAACATGCCATGAAGGCTGTAATTTACGGTGCTTTTGTGGAAACTTATGCAGTTCTGGGGCTTGTAATTACCATCTTCCTACTTAACGGGATACAGCTTTAAGCATGTCCGAAACAGGCAGTCTTAAGTCTCTTCTTTCACGCATAGAAAGTGAAGCTGATGAGGAAATAAGAAAGATAAGCGATTCCATAAAGGAAAAAAAAGAGAAACTTGAAGAAGAGTTCAAAGAAAAAAAAGAGCTTTTCATAGAGAATGAAAAGAAGAAGCACGCTGTTCAGGGTGAACTGGAAAAGACAAAAATGATTTCGGCGGCCCGGCTGGATGCCCGCAAAGAGATTCTGCAGGCAAAACGAAAGGTAATAGAAAACACTTTTGATAATATGATCAGTCAAATCCGGGATCTAAGTAAAAAAGACCTTCGTAAAGCTGCAAAAAAAATTCTTAAGGAAATGGTCTCTTCCGGTAAGGAAAAAATAATCACTTCCAAAGACTTTGACATAATAAATAAAGAATTTATTAATGAGCTAAATTCTTCTCAGGGGTGGAGCCTATCACTGCAAAGTCAGAAGGAGCTTGAAGAGGGATGGTTCCATGTTGACGGCGGAAATTACAGGGCAGTTGCCGGACCGGAAGCATTAAAAGATTTTTTTAAGGAAAAATATGAAAGTAAAGTCATTTCCAGGCTTTTTAAAAGCGAGACAAAAAATAGATGAATCATTCGAGGGAACTTTATTTAACAGGCAGGATAAGGGTTTACGAGACCCGGCTTTTTAACCGGGCGGCCTTTTCCCGGTTCCTTGAAAGCAGCAGTGCGGGTGAATTCATATCTGAACTGAAAGATACCCCCTACGGAAGTTATATACAGGGAGAAGACCTGGACGGTGCCTGTTCCGAATATATTGATCATGCCTATATGGATTTTAGAAAAGATATGGGCAGAGGCCGGGCGGCTATTGATGCTTTTATGCTTCACCGGGAATTGTACCGGGATATAAAAAAAAGAAAAAAATCAGAAAAAGAAGAAAAAAAAAGAGCTTCTTTTGAAAAGATACCGCTGGATGGCTTAAGGGAAAAAGTGCAAAAAATTGAAAAAGAAAATAAAGAAATAAAGGACAGGGAGATTGAGCAGGCGGCAATAGAGGCGGCATCAGTAGAACTTATGAAAAAAGTTTCTTCCGCTGAACTGCTTCAATTGTGGGAAAGTTATATTGATATTAAAAATTTTTTAAATAATATCAGCCATACGGCCCCCGGATATTATCTTCCCGGTGGTTATATTCACAGATCGTTCTGGGAAAAAGCGGACTGCCGGAAGGAAATCCCTTCTAAATTAAAGGCCCGTCCCTTTATGAAGGAAATTTTAAAAGAAAAAAATTCAGAGGAATATGAACTGATTCTAAATAAATGGCAGGGAGAAATGCTAAAAAGTTTAAGAAAGAAAACTTTCGGTCCCGAACCGGTATGTGCTTATATCCTTTCCCTTGTAGCTGAATCCAAAAATCTTATGACTTCTTATACCGGGATCAGGATGGGGCTTAAAAAAGAAGAAATTAAAAAAAGGCTTAACTATTCTTATGTCTGAACAGTATCAGGTAATTGCTGTTGGCGAAAAAGAGTTTCTTGTGCCTTATGCCCTGGCCGGACTTCAGACCAGAGAGGTTAATGCAATCGATATTGAAAGTAAGGTTTTCAAGAAAGAGGAGCTGCAAAATACCGTTTATCTTTTAGATGAGAGCGTAATAAAGGATATCCGGGTCATAGGAGAATTTGAGGAACTGGGCGCAAACATTACCCTGCTTAAGAAATGGGGCAGTTCCGATATGGCTGAAAATAAAATTAAGGCGGCATCCATAAAAGCAATGGGTGTTGATTTGCTTAAAGAAGAGATAAGCCGGGAGAATATAAATGAGTGAAGTAAAAGGAAAGATAATAAAAATATCAGGCCCCCTTATAATGGCCCAGGGCCTTAAGGGCGTTAAGATGAATGAGGTGGTAAGAGCCGGCAGGGAGGGTCTTATCGGGGAAATAGTTGAGCTTCACGGCAGCAGGGCTTCCATACAGGTTTACGAGGAAACCGGAGGCATAAAGCCTGGAGAGCCCGTAGTTGCCACAGGAGCGCCTCTTTCTGTAAGCCTGGGCCCCGGACTGGTCGGCAGCATTTTTGACGGCATACAGCGGCCCCTGGATGCTGTCTGGCGTGAAACAGGCAATTTTATATCCAGGGGTGTAGAGGCTTTCGGACTGGATGAAAAAAAGGA
>PWQF01000307.1 GCA_003556865.1 Elusimicrobiota bacterium
AAAAGGCATTCTTCTCTCCCTTAAATAAAGACATGTGGGTATGCATTCCGCTTCCGTTTACTCCCGCCAGGGGTTTAGGCATAAAAGAAGCGTAAACATCCGCCTGCATAGCTATAGCCTTTACTGTGGCCTTATAGGTAATCACATCATCAGCCATATCTATGGCCGGACCGTACCGCAGGTCTATTTCATGCTGGCCGGGAGCCACCTCGTGGTGAGAATACTCAACCGGTATCCCCATTTCCTGCAGGGCAAGTATGGTATCCCTCCTGAGGTCATGCCCCAGGTCCAGGGGCATAAGATCAAAATATCCCCCCTCATCCATTACTTCCGGCGTATGGCTGTTTTTAAAATAAAAGTATTCCAGTTCCGGCCCCACGTTAAAGGATTCAAAACCGGCCTCCTTCATCTTTTCAAGGTTCATTTTAAGAATATTCCTGGGACAGCCGTCATAAGGCTTACCCTCTGGGGTAAGCACATCGCAAAACATCCTGCCCACTGTGGCGTTTTCCCTGGGCCTCCAGGGAAGTATGGTAAAAGTGGAGGGATCGGGCTTGCCGATGAGGTCGCTTTCAAAAATCCTTGCAAAACCTTCTATGGAGGAGCCGTCAAAACCCATACCGTCTTCCATAGCTGTCGGCAGCTCCTCCGGGGTAACCGCAAACGATTTAACCTGCCCCAGAATATCCACAAACCAGAACTTGATAAACTTTACATTCTTCTCCTTAACAATCTTTAAAACATCATCCGATGAATAATTTCTCTTTCTCATAGTTGCCTCCCTGATTTCTACTTATCTTCAACCTTATTTTCTCATTCTTATGCACCCTTTAATATCTGTGATAAGAATTTTACGGCTTCTGCTTCTCTCTTATCATCTTTTTACTTACCAAAAAAAAAGACGCTTTAGATACCTTCAGCCGCTGAAAGTAAATAAAACGTCTTCGTTTTAATTCTATGTTTCCGCGCCTCCGTTGGCGCGGTATGTTCTTTACCTATACAAGTAAAAAAAAGAGTTCTTTGTTAACCCTTTCTTTAAAAGAAGTGTTTAAAGCTCTTTCTTTTAATCTCTTTTTTTATCTTAAAGACCATTACATGCGAAAGCTTGAGTTTTTCCCCTATCTCCCTCAAGGTATAACCCTCAAGGATAAGGCTGAAAACCTCTTTTTCTCTTTTAGAAAGTCCGTTATTCATCACATTTCTTAAGGCTAGGTTAAATTCAAGCTTACTCTCTTCTTCCCCCTCACCCTCAAGCACCTGTAAAAGAGCGCTTCCCCCCTCTTTTAATTCAAGGTCAAGGCTTGTAAAGTTAAACCTGCTTCTTGAAACCCTGATATAATTCTTCAGGTGGAACCAGCAACCCTGAAGCATATAGCTGCGGGTGCAGTCCCTGCTCTCTTTTTTCTTAAATCTTTTCCACAGGTAGAGGTGCATTTCCTGGATAAGATCATCCACTTCAAAAGAGGGATAATCTTTCTTAAGCTTAAATGCAATAGCCCTTATTTCAGGACCAAGATCATTTATAAGTTCTTTTAAACTCATTCTCCATCTCCTTTTTATGAATTTTTTACATCATTGTGATGGAGAACATCATTGTTCATTTAGGCGGGCTCTTCGTTGAGCTGTATTTTTTTATTGCATAATTTTCAACGGATGTCAAGAAACAGTCAGAAATCCAACAGCGGAAATCCGGGGGTTATTTTGATTCCCGGCCCCGATTTAACTATCATTATTATATGAAAAAACTTAAATGGAACTTAAACCATATTGTGGAAGTTAAGGATTTTGATTCCCTGTACGGGGAAACAGAAAAAAAGCTTAAAGAGTTCACCCTGCTTTGGGATAAGGTATCCCCCGGAATAAGCGCCGGGAAATTTATGGATATTATAAATCTGGCGCAGGAAATATTTTTTTCCATCAGCCGCCTGGGGGGCAGGGCAGGGCTCATGGAAGCAGCCGACCAGTCCTGTAAAGAGGCAAAAGTGCTTAAAGGCAGGGCCCGGGACCTGGAGCTGTGGGCTGAAAAAATAACCCGCCCTTTCTTTAGCTGGATCAAGGGGAAAAATGCAGACGGCAAAAAAATACTGGATCCTGAAAATGCCGGAAGGCTTTTCCTTAAATCAGGCCCCTTCCGCTACCGGCTGGAGTATATGCGCAGCAACGCCGCCCACACATTAAGCCAGAGGGAAGAGGATATCATATCCTCAAAAGACGCATACGGAATTGAGCCCCTGGGGGATTTAAGGACTTTACTGGAAACTGCTTTCAGCTTTACTTTAAAGCCGGAGGGTGAAAAAAGAAAAAAAATAAAAACCCAGGCGGAGCTGACCGCTTACACCCGGTCCCATTCTCCCGCGGAAAGAAAGGCCGCCTACAGGGCCCTGCTTGAAAAGTACAGGGATAACCTTAACTTCTTCTATACGGTATACTCATCTGTTGTAAAAGACTGGCGATTTGAAGCAAAACTTAGGGGGTACGACAGCCCCATAAGCGTAAGGAACAAGTCAAACCATATTCCGGACAGCGCGGTAAAAACCCTTCTTCAATCCTGTTCTGATAACAGGAAAATTTTTCAGGATTATTTTAAATGCAAGGCACGCGCTCTTGGTCTCAGGAAATTAAGGAGATACGATATATACGCCCCTCTGGGAAAAAATAAAAAAGAGATAAGCCTGGAGGAGGCCATAAGCACTGTTCTTGATTCCTTTGAACAATTTTCACCCGGGTTCAGGGAGGGGGCGGGAAAAATAATTAAGCTGGGCCATATTGACTCCCACCCGCGGCCCCATAAGGTGCCGGGAGCTTTCTGCTCAACCATAGGCCCCGAACTGGCACCCTATATACTTTTAAATTTCTCTTCCACTAAAAGGGATATGCTTACACTGGCCCACGAGCTGGGCCATGCCCTCCACTCCCTTTATTCAGACCACCTCCCCTTTACGCTTCAGCACGCGGTACTTCCCCTGGCCGAAACAGCTTCCACTTTCAGCGAAATAATAGTATTTGAAAAACTTCTTTCCTCCTGCGGAAAAGAAGAAAAAAAGAACCTGCTGGACCAGAAATTAGCTGAATCCTACGCCACGATAATAAGGCAGAACTATTTTGTAAAGTTTGAACTAAAAATACACGATGATATAAATAAAGGGCTCGGGCCGGAGGATATTTCAGAAATATATTTTGACACCTTACGGGAACAGTTCGGCAGCAGCCTGGATATAGACCCCCTCTTCAGGTATGAATGGGCCTACATTCCCCACATAGTAAACTCCCCTTTTTACTGCTATTCATATAATTTCGGACTTCTTCTCTCCCTTTCCCTTTATGCCCGCTATAAGCAGGTCGGGCCTGAATTTATACCCTGCCTGGAAAAAATATTTTCTGCCGGCGGCTCAAAAAACCCGGTTGAGCTTTTAAAGGAATCGGGAGCCGACATATGCAGCCCCGGGTTCTGGAACCGGGGTTTTTCCGTTATAAGGCAATGGCTCGATGAACTTAAAAAGGAAACCGGCCCGGCCTGAACTATGGGAAAATTTAAGGTCCGGGCAGCCAAGGAAGAAAAACTTATCAGCAGAATGGCCCGATATGGCATACGGGAAAAAGATCTCCGGGAGAAATTTGTTCTCTCTTCTAAAAAAGGGGGCACAAAATCAGATAAGACCGCCAACGGGGTATACCTTAAGCATATACCCAGCGGAATTGAGGTAAAGGCTTCCTCAAGCCGGAGCCGGTCAGTTAACAGGTTCCTGGCCCGCAGGAGACTGACGGATAAGATAGAAAATAAAATAAAGGGGAAAAAAAGCGAATTACAAAAAAAAGTAGAAAAGATAAGAAGAAGAAAGAGGAAAAGGTCAAAACGGGCAAAAGAAAAAATATTGCGAAACAAAAAAATACGCGCGCAAAAGAAACTTTTGAGAAAAAAAATATCCGAAGAGAATATATAGGGCTTTACCGATGAATTTGTTTAAAGATAAAAAATATGATATATATAACCTGAAAAATCATAATATTATATATACTAAAGGTTAAAATATAAATAAAATGAACTTAAATCTTTCCCCGGCAAAAGAGATAATAGAAAAACATAAAGGCAAAAAGGGCTCCCTTATTCCCCTTCTGCAGGAAATACAGGAGCATTACGGGTATGTGCCCGGGGAGGCGGTTGACCTTGTAGCCGAAGAACTGCAGCTCTTCCCCGTTGATATCTACGGGGTGATGACCTTCTATTCCCAGTTTCATCTCCGTCCCAGAGGTAAAAATATCATAAGGGTCTGCCAGGGAACCGCCTGCCACGTTATGGGGGGAAAGGAGATACTGGACTACCTCTCTGACAAGCTGGGAATAGGTGACGGGGAAACAACTGAAGACGGCTTATTTTTCCTGGAAAGGGTGGCCTGCCTCGGCTGCTGCGGCATGGCCCCGGTTATTATGATTAACCAGGATTTTCACGGGAACTGCACCATAAAAAAACTGGATTCCCTCATAGAAAAATACAGGTAAAAGAAATAGTAATGAAAACAAAAATACTTATTTGCACTGGCACCAGCGGAATTTCTGCCGGGGCGGGAAAAGTGATGGAACTCTTTAAGAAAGAGCTGGACCGCCGGGGTATTTTAAAGGAATTTGAGATAAGGGAGGCCGGAGACAGGGGCCTTTTCCGGGATGTTCTTGTGGATATTATAAATGAGCGGGATGAACGGGTTACATACCAGTATGTAAAAGCCGAAGACGTGGCCGGTATAGTGGAAAGCCACCTGGTTAAGGGAGAACCTGTAAAAAAACTGCTGGCCGGAAAAGATTACAGGGAGTTTTTTGAACAGCAGACCCGCATAGTGCTTTCAAACTGCGGCGAAATAGACCCGGGCAGGATAAGCGATTATACTGACCGGGACGGGTATAAGGGACTTCAAAAAGCCCTTGAACTTAAACCCCCGGAAGTTATTGAGTATATGAAGGAATCGGGGCTCCGGGGCCGCGGGGGGGCGGGATTTCCCGCCGGGCTTAAATGGGAATTTACCAGGAATGCTCCCGGGGACGAAAAATATGTGGTATGCAATGCCGACGAGGGAGACCCCGGGGCATTTATGGACCGGAGCATTTTAGAAGGCGACCCCCATTCCGTAATAGAGGGAATGGCCGTTGCCGGCTATGCCTCGGGTGCAGGTAAAGGCTATATTTACTGCAGGGCCGAATACCCGCTGGCCATAAAAAGAACCCGCAAAGCCATATCAGATGCCAGGAAAAAAAATTTTCTGGGGAAAAATATACTGGGTTCCAATTTTTCTTTTGACATAAAACTGAAACAGGGAGCGGGAGCCTTTGTCTGCGGAGAAGAGACCGCTCTAATAGCTTCAATTGAAGGGCGCAGGGGAATGCCTGTCACACGCCCCCCCTTCCCCGCCGTCAAAGGCCTATGGGAAAAACCCACTTTAATCAATAATGTGGAAACGCTGGCCAACGTCAGGCATATATTTCTTAAAGGGCCCGGTTGGTTTGCTTCCATAGGAACAGAAAAGAGTAAGGGGACAAAAGTTTTTGCTTTGGCCGGAAAAGTTAAAAATACCGGACTGGTTGAGGTCCCTATGGGGACCACAATACGCCAGCTGATATTCGGCCCCGGCGGAGGAATGCCTCTCAGGAAATCTTCCTTTAAGGGGGTTCAGATAGGCGGCCCTTCAGGCGGATGCCTCCCTGAAGAACTGCTGGACACTCCCATTGATTACGAATCCATAAACGCAACCGGTGCTATAATGGGCTCGGGGGGAATGATAGTAATGGATAACCACAGCTGTATGGTGGATATAGCAAAATTTTTCCTTGATTTCACTGTTGCAGAATCCTGCGGCAAATGTGTTCCCTGCCGGGTGGGTCTTAAAAGAATGCTTGAGGTTTTTAATGAGATCACCGCAGGAAAAGGAAGCCGGGACCACCTCCGCTTCCTGGATGAGATGGGGCAGACAATAAAGAATACCGCCCTATGCGGTCTGGGAAATACAGCCCCCAGCCCGGTGCTGACAACCCTGAAATATTTTTTCAGCGAGTATGAGGCCCATATCAGGGATAAAAGATGCCCTGCCTGCGTATGCCTGAAGCTCTTAAAATTCAAAGTTATACCCGAAAAGTGCAGGGCCTGCGGAAAATGTCTTGATGTCTGCCCGTCCGGGGCGGTGAAGTGGAAAAAAGGGGAAAAGGCAGAAATAATAAAAGATAAATGTATTAAATGCAGGGCCTGCATGAATGTATGCCCTTTTGAGGCTATAGAATGATTAATTTAACCATAAACGGAAAAAAGATAAAGACTGCCGGGGGAAAGAGTATACTGGAAGCGGCCCTTGAAGCCGGGATATATATTCCCAATCTATGCTACCACCCCCAGCTCTGCCCGACCGGATCCTGCCGCCTCTGCATAGTAAACATAGAGGGGAGAAAAGGGCACCCCACCTCCTGCACTACGGCTGCTGCCGAGGGAATGGTGGTCGACAGCAGGGCCCCGGAATTAAAGGAGATGAGAAAAAATATAATGTGGCTTACTTTAAGCCAGTATTCCGGGGAAATAGAAAAATCAACCCAGCTGAAAAAAGTATTTAACTATATAGGAAAAAAAGATATGCTTCCCGGATTTAATCCCGTTACCGATAAAATTCCTGAAAAGAGAGAAGACCCCCTTTTCATACGGGATATGAACCGCTGCATTTTATGCGGCAGGTGCGTCAGGATTTGCCGGGAAACAAGAAAGGCGGGAGTCCTGGGGTTTACAGGCCGGGGGATAAAGACAATAGTGGGGACAAGCTATGACCGGCCCTTATCGGAATCGGCCTGCCGTTTCTGCCTTGCCTGCGTTGAGGTATGCCCTTCAGGGGCCCTGAAAGATAAAAAAAGTTTCAGTTCAAAAGATAGGGAAAAAGTCCTTCTCCCCTGCAATAATAACTGTCCGGCGGGGATAGATGCCGCCCTATACGTAAAGCTTATTGCCCGGGGCAGGCACCAGGATGCCCTGGAAGTGATAAGAAAAACCGTTCCTTTCCCGGAAGTCTTAGGCCACGTATGCGACCACCCCTGTGAGCAGGAGTGCCGGCGGGGCGGAGTAAACGACCCCATAGCCATAAGAGCCCTTAAAGGTTTTGCCGCCAGGCAGGACACCGGAAGGTGGCGTTCGAAGATAAAAATACCGCCCTCTACCGGGAAAAAGGTGGCAGTTGCAGGTTCCGGACCGGCTGGACTCAGCGCGGCCTGGTTTTTAAGAAAACTGGGACATTCCGTAACTGTTTTTGAAGCCCTGCCTGAGGCCGGGGGGATGATGAGGACAGGAATACCCGCTTACCGGCTGCCGAGGGAAGTTCTGGACCGGGAAATTAGTGAAATTGAAAATATAGGGGTAAAAATAAAAACTGATTCACCCGTCAGATCTTTTGAAAACCTTTTCTGCCGGGGATTTGATGCCGTATTGCTGGCTACGGGAGCCTACCGGGGTATGGCTATGGGAATAGAAGGGGAAGATGACTCCCGGGTGCTTCAGGGAATAGATGTTCTTCAAAAAATTGCTTTTAACGAACAGACGGGACTGGGCGAAGATATAGCGGTCGTGGGGGGCGGAAACGTGGCTATTGACGTGGCCAGAAGCGCCCTGAGGGCGGGAGCAAAAAATGCATCCATACTTTACCGCCGGACCAGAAAAGAGATGCCGGCACTGGAGGAAGAAGTTAAAGAGGCCCTGGATGAAGGGGTAAAAATAACCTTTCTCACCTCCCCCACAAAGATTACCGCTTCGGGCGGCCGTCTTAAAATTGAATGCATAAAGATGAAACTGGGGGAACCTGATTCCAGCGGAAGAAGAAGGCCGGTGCCGGTGGAAGGAAGCAATTATATAATGGAAGCCGACAATTTAATTATGGCCATAGGCCAGAAACCGCTGGTTCCAAAGGAATTTAAAAAGCTTCTTAACAGCTGGGGGGCTATTGAAGCTTCAGATGAAACAGCTGAAACAGGCCTGAAAGGGGTATTTGCTGCCGGTGATGCAGCCACGGGTCCGGCTTCGGTAATAAAAGCCATTGCCGGCGGAAGAAAGGCTGCCTCATCCATAGACAAATACCTGGGCGGCTCAGGAAATATTGACCAGGATTTTATTTCCCCTCCCCGGCAGGATCCCTGCCTGGGCAGGGAAGAGGGGTTTGGCGCAAGAAAAAGAGTTGAAATATCCCTGCGGGACCCCGGGGAAAGAAAAAAAGATTTTGAACGGGTTGAATGCTACCTGGATAAGAAGGAAGCAGCCGGGGAGGCAGAGAGGTGCCTCAGCTGCGCTCTAAGGCTTACCATATCCCCTCCGCCTCTGCCCCCGGATAAGAAAAATTAATTGCGCCTTCCTTAAAATTGGTGGCGGGTTAAAATAATGGCTTTAAAGATCTATATTACAAAAAGTTATGACCGGATGAGCAGAACCACCTCAGGTCTGGTTGAGAAAGATATTCTGGAAGGTCTCGCAACTGAAAAAAAATATGTTCTGGGGCTGCCTACAGGAAGCTCCCCCGCCGGACTTTACCGCCTCCTGGCCCATTCATTTAACTCCGGCCGTATTGACCCGGGAAAAATAACAACTTTTAACCTGGACGAGTATGTCGGCCTTCCCGGTGAAACCCCCGCCCTCAGGGCGGGACATTCTAAATCTTACTCTTCTTTTATGAAGGAAAACTTTTTTTCCCTCTTAAAGAAACCTTTTAAAAACTCTTATATTCCCGCAGGGGAACTTATAGACCAGAAACTGCTGCTTAAGGCCCTGGAGGAAAATAAAGACCAATACGAACTTTCAGGAGATGAAAGCGGCCGGGCCGTATCCATAAAAAAGAGCGCTTCCGGCATCCTGGCCCAAATAAAAAAAGAGATACTTGACTCCTATGAAAAATCTATCTGCAGCGCAGGGGGAATAGACCTGCAGATCATAGGAGTCGGCGCATCGGGTCACATCGCATTTCACGAAAGCGGAATACCTTTTAGCGCCGGCTGCGTAATGCTGGTAAAGCTTGCCCGGGACACCATAGAAAATGCTGTTCTTGACGGACAGTTTAAATCACCCGGGGAGTCCCCCCATTTTGCCGTATCCATGGGAGCCCGGCTTGTTTACAGCGCACGAAAAGTAGTTCTTTTGGCCAGCGGCAGCAGGAAAACAAAACCCGTCACCGAATCGCTGCTGGGCCCGGTCACCTGCAGGGTCCCCCTTAGCTACAGCAGAAGATACGCGGAGTCGGGGGGCGAGATGGTTTACATTCTTGACAGGGAAGCAGCCGGGGGAATAGTTAAAAATTCAGATGAAATCAAAAAGAGGGGCTGTGAAATTATAGAGCTCTAATTCTTCCTGGTCTTTTATTTTCTTTACACTAAGATCTCCGGGGGCAGCTTTTATATGGCTAATCTTTTTAAACCTGAGCATACTGGTCCTTATATTTCTTATCTGGCCCGCCTCAAAAATTTTAGCGCTGGGCCTGATACCCTATACCGCCTGGGTCCCCGAGGTGGACGGCAGTGATAACATAAATTTTTACAGAAGATTCAATTCTAACTCAAAGATAAATTCTATTTTAAAACAGTAGCAGCCCACCTGAAAAATCTACTTGCATTTTTTACTATTTCATCTGCTTCCCTGCCGTAAATACTCCGGCTTTCGTATTGTACAAGGTTCTTTTTTGCAATAATTCTCTTCAGGGAATTACTCTTGCTCCTAGATTCGGGAAGCGGTATAGATTTTATAAGTTCGCACAGATCAAGATGATTTTGTGATATCGAGCGAATACCTTTCTCATGTATACAGACAGCATCCGCTGCAGAAATAACGCATTGTATTGCCAGGGTTGACGAGGCGTTATAATTACCCTCTCTGAAAGATTTAAGCATCTGAGAATGATTATCTTCTGCTTTTCTAAGATACTGTAAAGCTTTTGATTTATCTTCCTCTCTGACCTTAATTTTTCTTGCACTCATCTTTACTTTATATCTGTAATATCTTTCCCATACACAAGCGTATAAGTCCTTATTAAAGTTGAAACAGGAGGTGTTTTGTTATTAAGAAATTTAACAAATTCTTTCTTTTTCTTTATATATGGATCAAGATGGATACCAAAATACTCATGGAATTCAGATGAAATTTTATCTGTAAATGCAGTCTCTATTTTTTCCAGGCTTACATCATCCCCAGTCACCACAGCAACATCTACATCACTATCCGGGGTATCTGTACCTTTTGAGATGCTGCCGTATAGTAATAGTGAGACAATTTCATTTGTTAACTTGTACTCCTTTATTTTCCCTTTTAGAAAATTTTTGATATCCTTCTTTATAGAAATCTCTTTTGTAAATGCCGGGATAAGTATATTTTTCACATTTCTGTTATTTATATTCAGACGGTACAGATGCTGCCTCCCTATAATATCCCGCTTTAAAACATACTCGGCATATAATTCTTTTAAAGCGGTATGCGCACCGGGCGGAGAAAGTCCCGTTTCCTTTGCAATTTCACGCCCTGTTGCAACAAAATCCTGCCTTTTTGAAATAAACAAGCGGATGATTTTTAGCTTTGAAGGCGTATTTAATATTCTATCTAGTACTCTTTCTATAACCATATTATGTAAATCTTACTTAACATATGTTAACTATAATTAACGAATTTGTTTTTGTCAAGGAGGTCATTCAATAGAAATTGGAACAGGAATAGACATTGCGCCTCCTTTTTTATCATCGAGAAAAGATGTGGCTCCCCAAGCTGGACGGCAGTGATAACAGGGTTTTTACAGAACATTTGGGTTGACTAGGATTCAATCAACAGATGGAAAATTCAACTCA
>PWQF01000170.1 GCA_003556865.1 Elusimicrobiota bacterium
CGCCCCACTGCCTGAAAATTAAAAAAAGAGGAATTGAAAAAATCAGAAAATAAAAGAAAGAGTTTTTAAGTATCTTCTTCTTTCCGGAAATAATTAAAGCCTGCCATAAGAAAAAGCTGGAAAATGGAATCCATCCCAGGGAGCTTATATTCTCCCATAACATTGCCCTGCTCTTTAATTCCGCGCTGTGCATTAACGCATCTCCGAAGTTCCATATTGCCAGGCATAAAATGAAAGCCGCGCATACCCTGTTTAATTTTTTTTCAGGATTTTTAGCCAATACATATATCAGTAAAAATAAATAGAGCGAAGAGGTAAATAAATATAAGAGGGGAAATATATTCATTATTTTTAAGTTTCCCTTTCCGCAGTCACTTCTTTAATCACCGGTATCATCTGAAAGCCCCTGACGGGTTTCACCATCTAAATCTTCTATTTCTTCAACTGAAGGAGTGTTAAACTTTGACCCTTCATTTTCTAAATCACCGGGAAACTTAAAAAGAGTTGCCACTATTTCCCGGGCCTTTTCCACTTCCTCTACCATAACCTTAAGATAATTCCGGGTATCCTCATCTTCAATCCCGCCATATTTTTCTAAATAAAAGGCAACGTTTTTTATGCTGGAAAGAGGTGTTCTTATTTCATGGCCCACAGCGCCGGCCAGTTTACCTAAAATAGCCATTTTTTCATTTTTATTTAGTTCCCCCTGTATTTTTGCCTGTTTTTCATAAGACTTTTTTATCTGTTCCTGCTTTTTTATCAATTCTCTTAAATCAAATGCAACAGAGACCACGCCGTAAAATTCTTCACGCTTTCCTTTCATTATATTCATTGAAAATGATACAGGTATTTTTTCGCCGGCGGCGGTCTTTAAATTAATATTACTGTACCTGGCAAACCCCTTATTTAATAGGGAGGGTAAATTTTCTTCAGAGAAGGGATTAGATTTTTCATTAAAAATAATTGCCGCCGGAGAACCCTCCAGTTCTCCTTTTTTAAAACCCAGCATTTTCCGGCCGGCCGGGTTTACTGCAGCTATTTTACATTTAGAGTCAATCAGTATAAGTGCCTCCGGCATTACTGTAATTATGTCCGAGGCGGCATTTACAGGATTAATGCTCATAAAACCGTAACGGGAGACGGCAAAAACCAGGCCGGCAGACCATATAAGGGCGGTAATGGAACCCAAGGGCGGGATAAGATAAAGCCCCAGCCGGGGAAACAAAACATCGGTGAGCGTACCAAGTAAAAGACCTGCAGCCATTGTCCATGATATAAGGGAAACCTGCTTTTTTTTATAAACCTCTTCTCTCTTTTTTCTGTAGCTGACAAGAAGATAGAGCGAAAGAATCATTAAGCCAAGGTAATAAAAGAAAAAAATTGAGGTCCATATGCTTCCCGACCACACATTTGCCCAGCCGTAGTTCCTTTTAACAAAATCATTTATAAGATAACCGTTCCACTGCCGGTTTATTAAAATTGCCGGACAGGCAATTATAAATAAATAAAAAAGAGGGCTCTTAAGTATCTTATTTTTACCGGTTATCAGAAAGGTCTGCCAGAGAAAAATCCCGGGAAAACCTATCCAGCCAAAGGATCCTATATTCTGCCAGGCCATAACCTGTGACTTAAGTTCCGCGCTCCTCATAAAAGTCCCTGAGAAATTCCATATTACAAAGCATAATATAAATAGCGAGCAGACCCTGTTAAGTTTTGAACGAGGATTTTTAGCCGCAACAAAAATAAGCAGCCATAGGTAAAGAGTAAAAGAAAAGAAATTAATAAGTGATAAAGTATTCAAGATTAATCTATTACGGACCCCTGCGGAAACCCTTTTTTCTTATATATAATATTTTCCATGAGCTTTTATCTTAAATAATAAGACTCCTGCTTAAATTTTTATTCCTGCACTCCGCCTATTCTATATATAAATATTAATATGTATTTATATACCAGAAAAACCTTCATCTTGCAAGCTGATTTTAATTTTTAAGTGAATATTATTTTCAAATTTTTCTTGACATTCAATTTTAATTTAATTATCATTTTATTTACGAAACGGCAGCAAATAAAATGTTGAAAAAAATAAAAAACTGGTTCAGAAAAAAAATAACTGTTATTTTCGCCCCGGAAAGAGGGGGGAGGTCGCTTCATTTAACTTTTTCTTATCCCTTCATTTTATTTTTATCACTCTTTTTTATTTCAGTTCTTGCTTCGGGGGCCTATATTTCCGGCATATATATAGGGTATCACCAGACCAGCATTTCAAACAGGGAGCTGCTACAAAGAAAAAGCGAATATGCCGTTAAAACCGAGGAAGCTCTTAATGTACTGCATAATGTAAGAGAAGTAGAATCCCGGCTGACCTCTATGCTTGGGATGGAAAGCCCCAGGAACATTATTGAAAATTACCCGCTGGGAGGGCCTGACCCGGATCTGGTTATACCCTCTGAAGTAGACTCTCTTTTTGAACTTAACAGACTTCACGCCAATATAAATGAACTTAAACGGGAATCCTGGGAGCAGCAGCAGTCGGCAAGCAATATAGAAGGTTTTCTTCAGCGCAAAAAAAATGTTCTGCTGGCCACCCCTTCCATCTGGCCGGTTTACGGTTATATTACCAGCGGTTTCGGCAACAGAATACACCCCATAACAGGAAGGAAAGAATTCCACCGGGGTATTGATATATACAGTTCCCTGC
>PWQF01000182.1 GCA_003556865.1 Elusimicrobiota bacterium
CTTAAGCTGGCCGGGTATGCTTATATCCCTTTCTTTGAAATATTCCAGATAACCCTCATAGGCCTTCTTATATTCTATGAATGCGCTGGAAAAATCCCCTGCTGCCTGGTGAAGTATAGCCGTTATGTAATGAAAAAAGGGACTCCCTTCATCAAAAAGGGAAAGCTTATGATTTATTCTTCTCACCTCAACCAGGGCGCTTTCTGTTTTTCCCAGGTAAAGGTAATTTAAGAGCTTATAGTAGTTTATGAAGAGGTAATCAAAATATTCTCCCCGGTAAGGGAGCATAAGGTCGGAGCTGACCAGGGCGGCTGCTTCGGCGCTGATGCTGCGGGTATACATCTCATCGGATATCCACTCCGCCCTTTCCAGAAAGTAATTGCTGCGCCGGTATTCTCCGGCCAGGTGGTATATGAGCCCCGCTTCAAGGTGGTAGAGCAGCCTGTCCCTGTTCCTGTTGTGAATGCCGGTGGATTCAAGGGAAGAAAGGGCATCCTCCTTCTCCCCGGATGCTATATCCCTTCTTACCGCCTCCATCTGTCGGGGATAGCTTTTCGAGCAGGCCGGCAGCAGAAGGAGCGCCGGCAGCAGAAATTTAATCATAGCTCTGTGGCCGGGATCAGCCTCTTATATATTTTTTTATTTCCTTATTTCCTATCCAAACCTTCTGGTTGGTGGCCGTATGTATCAGCTCCAGGTTAACCTGGTAATATACCACCTTGCGCCTTCCTTCCTGGTCAATTATGGAATTTACGGAGCCGGTGAGCATATAATCCGCGCCTATTTCCCTCATAAATTCCGCGGCAGTCTCTTCCGAGGCCCACTCCTGCATATCCTCCCGTTCACTGCGCACATCCTCCCGTTCCTGGGCCGAAGCCACCATCTGAACCCTTCCGGAGTTTATAAAGGCCCTTTCCAGGTCTTTGGTGAAAGTTTCAGAAACAATATGCTCGTCTGTCCTGTTTATTACATTTCCCACTATAACCGTTGGGGGTTTACCTTCCTGTTGGGTGAAATTATCCAGCCAGGGGCGGGATAAGGCATCGCTTATCATCTCCTCCGAGACCAGCCTGGAATCGGTAGCATTCCAACTGCCGGAAAGGTCTATCTGCTCATCTACCCCTATTCGGGCAACTCTTTTTCTGCCGCATCCGGATACCGCCAGTGCCAGGATAAGGGCTGTCCCCAGATAAATATGCTTCTTACTCATTCCTTCATACCTCCTTAAATTATTTTAACCTCTTCTTCTTTTCATATTAATTTATAAGACCTAAAATGTAAACAGGGGCCTTTTAATATATTTTTTTATGCTTTTTTCCCCGGCCCATATTATCCGGTTGGTCTGAATATCCAGAAGCTGCATATCTGCCTGATAATATACAACCCGTTCCCCGCCCTCTTCATCCAGAATGGAGTTAAGGACTCCCCTGAGCATAAAATCGGCCCCGTATTCCTCTCCGAAACTTTTTGCGCTCTGGATTGAAGCCCACTCCTGCATATCGGCTCTCTCCTCCCGGATCTGTTCTCTTTCATCTGCCGAGGCCACCAGTTTGATTTCACCTGAATTAAGCATTGCTCTCTCCAGGTCTTTTATGAATGTATGCACGTTTATATGTTCAAATGTCCTGTTACTTACCAGTCCGACTATAACCGCCGGTTTTCTTCCCCGGCTGCGGTAAAAGGAGCGGTACCATCCCCCGTCCAGTATCTGCTCTGTCAGGGAGCGGGCCACAAGGCGCGAATCTGTATCGTTCCAGCGGCCGGAAAGGTCTATATCCACATCCGACTCCAGCCTGGCCACCCTTTTCCCCCCGCATCCGGATAAGAAAAAAGAAAAAGTTAAGCATATAATAATCAGGGAGACGGTATGAAAAAATTTAATTGAAAATATTTTCATTATTTAATCAATAAAAGAAGCAATAAGCCTCTTCTTTTCCTTAATTGCTTTTTCCGGGCATCTTTCCGCGCAGCAGAAACACCTTACACATTTTTTTAAATCAAATTCAGGCAGATCAGAGGGAAAACAGATGGCATCTACCGGGCATATTTCAAAACATTTCCGGCAGTAAATGCATCTGCCCGGGGCTACTCCCGGGTACCTGTCCAGCAGAGGGGAAAAAAATTTAAAAATAAAACCGGGGATCCGCCCGCCCATACGGGGCAGCAAGGGAACCTTAAAAGAGTTAAAATTTTCTTCTTCCCCCTCATAATTTTTTATTATATCAAAATTACTTATTTTTCCCAGCCCTCTTTTATAAACTTCCCTGGTAATGGGCACGGAAAAAGGGTTGGTCCCGCACATTTTTTCAGCTGCCGCGTCAAGGGAGTTGGTTTCTGTGGAGCAGAATATCCGCCCCAGTTTTACGGTCCTCCCGTTAACCGGGCCATCTCCCTCCATAGCCTCCACAGCGTCCAGTATCGTGAAATCAGGCACCACTGCCGAATATAAGTCTGCAATGGCCAGGGCAAATTCCCCGGGATGGGGAGCATCCCGGTGAAAGCTGCTTTTTCCCAGCCCCGGAACCACTCCAAGCATATTTTTCACGCCAAGGGTAAAAACAGTAAGGGAATGGGTTTTAAGTTTAGGCATATTTACCACTAAATCATATTTAAGGTAATTTAGGGGAAGCATTATGCTTTTATAAATTTTTCCGTGAGGTATTTTAATTTTCTTAAGGGGTTTTCCGTCAAATACCTCAAG
>PWQF01000124.1 GCA_003556865.1 Elusimicrobiota bacterium
ACGCTCTTCCGATCTGAGTCAGTTCAAGGATATAACCTCCCTGGTTTCGGATCTGGTTTCTGAATCCGGAGTTGAGGAAGGGGTCTGCAACCTCTTTGTTCCCCATACAACTGCCGGAATAACTGTAAATGAAAATGCGGACCCGGATGTAATGAGGGATATGGACAAGTATCTTCAGCGTCTTGTCCCCTGGTCAGATAAGGCATACAGGCACGCCGAGGGCAACTCGGCGGCGCATATAAAAGCTTCCTTTATGGGGTCCTCACTTTCAGTGACGGTAGATAAAGCTAAACTTAAACTGGGAACCTGGCAGGGAATTTACTTTTGTGAATTTGACGGTCCCAGGAAAAGAAATCTCTGGGTTAAATTTTTAAAAAGCAAAATAAATTGAAAAAAATACTGGTTACAAATGACGACGGGATAAGATCTCCGGCCCTTAATCTGCTTGCAGATAAGCTTTCTCCTCTGGGAAAGGTTACCGTGGTAGCCCCGGAGACCCCCATGAATGCCATGGGTAACTCTCTCAGCCTTCATAAGCCGGTAAGGATCATTAAGTATTCCCCCTCTAAGTTTTCGGTGACAGGCACTCCCGCCGACTGTTCCAGGATAGGGGTTCTTAATATTATGAAAGAGAATGCGGACCTGGTTGTTTCCGGCATTAATGACGGGGCAAATTTAGGAGATGACGTGAGTTATTCCGGAACTGTAGCCGGCGCAAGGGAGGCGGCCCTTTTAGGGGTGCCTGCCATCTCGGTTTCCCTTGTTACCGGCCCTGAACGTAATTTTGCCTCTGCAGCTGATATTGCCGTAAAAGTAGCGAGCAGGGTGTTAAAAAAAGGTATGCCCGAAAGAAAACTCTTTAATATAAATGTCCCCGACCTTCCCTCGGGAGAGGTGAAAGGAATTAAAGTTGCCAGGCTGGGGGTGCGTATTTATGACCGCAGGGTAAGGGAAAGAGAGGATCCTTCAGGAAGAAAGTATTACTGGATAATAGGGGAGGTTTTGGACGGCCATAAGGATCCCGGAACCGATTTCAAGGCAATATCCCTTAAGTACGCATCCCTTACACCTCTTTCTCTTGATGCCACCGATTATAAATTTTTAAATGAACTGGAAAATTGGAATTTAAGCTGAAAACAGATTTCAGGGACAGGGGCGATCAGGGTCCGGCCATAAAAAAGCTTTCACGCAACGTAAAGAGAGGGGTTGAAAATCAGGTTCTTTTAGGTGTTACCGGTTCAGGTAAAACTTATACTCTGGCCCGCCTTATTCAGGAAACTTCTCTTCCTTCCCTGGTTATTACCCATAATAAGACGCTTACCGCCCAGCTTTACAGTGAATTTAAAAGTTTTTTCCCGGATAACGCAGTTGAATATTTTGTTTCCTACTATGATTATTACCAGCCCGAGGCCTATATTCCCGGCTCGGATAAATATATAGAAAAAGACGCATCCATAAACGAGCATATAGAACGCCTCCGGCTTAAAACCGCTTCATCTCTTTTAAGCAGGAAAGATGTAATAGTAGTCTCATCGGTCTCTGCAATATACGGAATAGGAAGTCCGCGTGAATGGCGGGAAATGGTTGTTGAAGTTAAAAGAGGCGCAAAATATCCCCGGAAAAAAATGACCGGGGACCTTACCGCTATTCAGTACCAGAGAAATGATATGGATTTTAAGCCCGGAACCTTCAGGGTGCGGGGTCCGGTTATAGATATTTATCCGGCATACCTTCCGGGCCGGGCTTTAAGGGTTATTCTATCAGAGAAGAGAATTGAATCCCTTAAAATTATAGACCCACTCACGGGTAAAAAATTAAGAGATCTGGGCCGCTATACATATATCCTGCAAGTCATTTTGTTGTTCGCCGGGAACGCCTTAACCGGGCTTTGGAAAATATAAAAAAAGAGTTAAATCAGCGCCTATCCCGGCTTAAAAAGGAGAAGAAATTTCTTGAGGCCCACCGCCTTAAAGCCAGGACAGAGTATGATATTGAAATGCTAAGGGAGACGGGCTACTGTCACGGAATTGAAAATTATTCCCGCCATATATCTTTCAGGAAAGAGGGGGAGCCTTCTCAGTGCCTCATTAACTATTTTCCCCCCGAGCATCTCACTCTCATAGACGAATCCCATGCTACTATTCCACAGGTGAGAGCTATGTATGCAGGCGACAGGGCCAGGAAACAGACTCTTATAGAGCACGGTTTCCGGCTCCCCTCGGCTCTGGATAACCGCCCCCTTAAATTTAAGGAATTTGAGGAGCTCAGTTCCCGGACAGTATATGTCTCGGCCACCCCCGGGGAATATGAAAGAAAAAAGTCGGCCCCCAATATTGTGGAGCAGATAATAAGGCCTACGGGTCTTGTCGATCCCCTGGTTTCAATAAGGCCCACCTCCGGCCAGGTCAGTGACCTTGAGAAAGAAGTTAGAAAAGCCGCAGAAAAAAAACAGAGAGTGCTGGCCACCACTCTTACAAAACGTATGGCGGAGGATTTAAGCGAATATTTAAGGGGGAAAGGGCTGAGGGTGCGTTATCTTCACAGCGAGATTGACACCCTTAAGAGAATTGATATATTAAAAGACCTTAGGAAGGGAAAGTTTGACTGCCTGGTGGGAGTCAATCTTTTAAGGGAAGGGCTGGACCTTCCCGAAGTGTCCCTTATCGGTATACTTGATGCCGATAAAGAA
>PWQF01000200.1 GCA_003556865.1 Elusimicrobiota bacterium
GGGCCGCTGCCGTTATAACGTTTCACCGCGGTCCATTTATCTCTCCTGAAGCCGCTTTCAGAGAGGTACCAGGCAAAAAAAGCTATTGCATCAGGCATACTGAAAGGGTCAAAAATCCCGTCCCCGTCAAGATCCAGATCTTTTTCAAGGTTTCTTTCGGTTATGGTGCTGAACCAGAAAGGCATAAGCTGGCAGTATCCTACCGCCCCCATAAAGCTGGAAGGAGCAAAAGGCTCTATCCTGATTAAGGGGTTCTTCATCCCCTCTATAAGTCCCCTTATGTTTCTTATGGCAAAACTTTTATGGGTGGGGACCTGGATGTGAAGAGAATAAAGTGCGTTGAAAGCCCTGTTGGGCGGGTTAAGCCTTCCCCAGCTGTATTCAATGCCGGCCAGGGCAGAAATAACAGGCAGGGCCTCCTCGCCCAGGTTAAACCTTTCCGCGGCCTTCTTAAGGTAGGATTCATATTCCCGGATAAATTCTTTTCCCCGCATCTTTCCGTAAGGTGTAAAAAGTCCGAAGGAAGGGCTCCTGTAGAAATCGGTTGTGATTTGGTCATAACTTTCTTTCCTTGGGGCCACCTGGTATACGGCAAACTCAGGGTGGTTGAAAAAAGATGAAATAAGTTCTTCCCCGAACTCCTTCTCCAGTATCTGCCGGGCTTCCTTATCCCCGTATTCCCCCGTATACGAAGTTCCTGCGGTCCGGGATGAACATCCGGTCAGGATTATACAGAAAGAGATTAAAACTAAAGAAACTTTTAATATTTTTAAATTCATAACTCTGTTTTTAATACTAACTTAAATGTGCCCCTGATTTCAAGCTTTCCGCAGCAAGGGTAATAATTTGAATTTTCTTATATATATTGGTAACATTTAAGGCAGTTTAATTAAATAAGATAATTTCTAAAGGGATACAAATGCTTAAATACATCATACATAAGATATTCGGCGATCCTTCTGCCCGGGAATGCAAGCGTCTTCAGCCCCTTGTGGACCGGGTTAACCAGCTTGAGGAGAGCGTCAAAAGCCTCTCGGACGAGGAGATAAAGCTTAAAAGAGAGGAGTTCATAAGGCGCAGGGAAAAAGGGGAATCCCTGGAATCGCTGAGGCCCGAAGCCTTTGCCGTGGCACGGGAAGCCTGCCGCCGTAACGTGGGTATGAGACATTTTGATGTCCAGATCATAGGGGGAGCTGTTCTTTTTGACGGCAAGATAGCGGAAATGTCCACGGGAGAAGGAAAGACCCTTGTGGCGGTGCTGCCCGTATATCTGCAGTCCATTGCCCGCTCCAATATTTTTGTGGTAACGGTAAACGATTACCTGGCAATGAGGGATTCAGAATGGATGGGCCCGGCCTACAGGGCGCTGGGCCTTTCGGTGGGTTATGTTCAGGCGGGGATGAAGCCTGAAGAGAGAAAAGAGGCCTACTCCTCCGATGTGGTTTATATAACCAATAACGAGGCAGGCTTTGATTACCTGCGGGATAATATGGCGGTATCGCCCCAGACCCAGGTCCAGGGCTCGCTGGATTATGCCATAATTGACGAAGTGGACAGCGTCCTTATAGACGAAGCCCGGACGCCCCTTATCATTTCCGGGCCTTCAGGAAAAACCTCCGATAAATATTTTAAGGTCAACCGCATAATACCGCTCCTTAAGACAAAATATCTTACCGAGGAAGAAGAGGTGGATGCCAAAAAGAAATTTGAAGATGAAGGCAAGAAAGGGGATTACAGGGATGAACTGGAAAAAGATCACGACGCCATTGCCGATGAGAAACGGAAAAACTTTTATCTTACCGAACGGGGAATGAAAAAATGCGAGGAGCTGCTGGAGGTAAACCTTTTTGATGATATAGAAGGGGAATGGACCCACCACATTAACCAGGCCGGCCGGGCTCACCATTTTTTTAAGAAAGATGTACATTATGTGGTAAAGGACGGAGAGGTAGTTATAGTTGACGAGTTTACCGGACGTCTTATGCCGGGAAGAAGGTGGTCGGACGGGCTGCACCAGGCGGTTGAGGCCAAGGAGAATATGAAGCCCCGGCAGGAAAGCCAGACTTTTGCAACCGTAACCTTCCAGAACTTTTTTAATCTTTTTGATAAACTTGCCGGTATGACCGGGACCGCCCTTACGGAGGAGAACGAGTTTTACTCCATATATGATCTTCCGGTGGTAGCCATTCCCACCAACAGGCCTCTCCGCAGGAATAATTATTCAGACTCTGTTTACAGGACGGAAAAGGAAAAGTTTAAGGCGGTGGTAACTGATATTGAGGAACAGAGCAGGAAAGGTATTCCCGTCCTGGTGGGGACCCGCTCCATAGAGGTAAGCGAAAGGCTTTCCGGAATGCTAACCAGGCGGGGTGTGAAACATAATATCCTTAACGCTAAGAGACATAAGAGCGAGGCGGAGATAGTGGCCCAGGCCGGCAGGAAGAAAGCGGTTACCATTTCCACCAATATGGCAGGCAGGGGAACAGATATAATTTTAGGGGGGAACCCCGAATACCTGGCAAAAGAGGAGATGAAGAAAAATGACTGGGATGAAGAGCTTATCCTCCGCGGATCGGAAAAATCACCCCCCAAGAACGAGGATGAGAAGAAGGCCAAGGATACCTTCCGACGGTATCTGGAAAAATTTAAAAAAGAGACCGACCCCGAACACGAGGAAGTAATAGAAC
>PWQF01000120.1 GCA_003556865.1 Elusimicrobiota bacterium
AGGCCTGGCAAAACTTATTTCTCCGCCCGGCCACCTCATTCCTTCCTTTACCCTGAGCTGTTTTAAAAAATCTTTAACCACCTCATCCAGCATTTCCCTCAGGGGCCGGCCCTTTACCTCTTTTATAAAAAAACAGTATTTACCCCTGGGAGTCTCTTCTATTATTAAATCCTTAAAGGAGACTCCCATTTTCCGGGCAAACCCCAGGCCTGCAGGCGCAGCTTTTCCATCCTTGAAAGCTACATCCAGGGGGGGGCCTTTTATCTTTTCCATTAAATCCTGCTGCCGGGCCTGCACTCCCGACCCTTTAAGGGTAATTCTCCGCGGGGTAGTAAATATTTTTATTTTGGAGTATTCTATCCTTTTTTCCGAGAGTATTTTAGAAAACAGCTCTTCCCCGCTTTGCTGAATAATAGTCTGGTCCAGGGGCGGGAGGTTTTCGCAGCCTATTTCTATAAGAAGAGGATATCTTTTAATTTTATCCGTCATCTTCTTCTTTTTCCATAAATTTCCCGGCGACCGCATTTGAGATTTTCCTTATCCTCTCCACGTAACTGTTTCTTTCTCTTACGCTTAAGGCGCCGGAGGCATCCAGCAGATTAAAACTGTGAGAAGCCTTAAGAACAAAATCATATGCGGGCCTGATAAGTTCTTTCTCCAGAAGACGGAGGCTCCTTTTTTCACAGGTGCTGAAAAACTTTTTCTGAAATTCCCTGTCAACTTCCTCAAAATTATAGCGGGAAAACTCTTTTTCATCCTGAAGGTGTATGTCCGCATAAGTGAAACGGGAATTCCATTTTATATCAAAAACGTTGTTAACCCCCTGAAGAAACATGGCAATCCTTTCCAGTCCGTAGGTAAGTTCGGCAGGGACAATTTTAAGGTCAATGCCTCCCATCTGCTGGAAATAGGTAAACTGGGTTACCTCCAAACCATCCAGCCATACCTCCCACCCCAGACCCCAGGCTCCAAGGGTTGGAGATTTCCAGTCGTCCTTAACCAGCCTCAGGTCGTGTTTTTTCAGGTCTATGTTGAGGCTCCGGAGACTGGAGCGGTAAAGCTCCTGTACATTATCGGGAGAAGGCTTTAATATCACCTGGTACTGGTAATAGTGCTGCAGCCGGTTGGGGTTGTCGCCGTAGCGCCCGTCTGCCGGCCTGCGGGCCGGCTCCACAAAAGCCACATTAACCGGCCTTTTCATTAAAGAATAAAAAAAAGTGGCCGGGTTAAAAGTTCCCGCCCCTTTTTCAATATCATAGGGCTGAACCAGCAGGCACCCCCGGTCTGCCCAGTAAGAATTAAGTTTTTGTATTAAATCCTGAAAGTACATTTTTTTCCTTATTAAAAAGTTTAATGAAACCCCGGCTTTTAAATTCCCGGTCAAACTGGTATTTTACAAATTTAAATATTATATTTCCAATCTCTTTTTCTATTTTAAGGTTAATTTCCCGTTCCGGAGAGAGTTTTCTTATTTCTTCAAGTGCTATTCCCGAAATAGTAGAGGAATTTTTTTCTCCGCCAAAACAGCCCCGGCAGCAGACCCCGCCCTCCCCGGGAATAAAAAGCATGGGGCCCGAAGCCCTGCTAGTGCACCTGAAGCAGCTGAACATGTTAAGCCGGTAACCGCTCTGCTTCAGGAGCCTGAAAAGAAAAAGCCAGGCGGAAGTGGCCGGATTTTTATCACAGCTATCCCTTAAAGCCTCCTTCAGAAGAGCATATATATTTTCCTGCGGATCTTCCTCGGGAGAAAGTATATCTGTTCCCTCAGCAATTAAGGCCCCGTATTTGTAACGATTCATATCATCCCTTAGTCTGCTGTGGCGGAAAAGCGGGAAAGACCCGGTAAGGGTATAGATTTCAGAATTTGGTTTCCGGTAAAAGATAAATTCGTTTTCGGAAAAAGGCTCAAGCATTGAGCCGTAGCGGGAGTCTGTTTTACGGGATCCCCGGGCCGAGGCCCGGACCTTGCCCAGGCCGGGAGTATATATAATTACAATGCGGTGCCCTTCCCCGTAATCATGGCTTCTAAGGACTATGCCTCTCTCTTTAAGCTTATATTTCACCGGGGTTCAGAGTACTATCCACAGGGCCAGAAGAAAATAAATTCCCAGGCCCAGAACATCTATGGCAGTAGTTATGAGGGGACCGGTGGAGACTGCGGGATCTATATCTTTTTTGTAAAATATTACGGGAAGAAAGGCTCCCATACAGGCCGAAAGGACCAGTGCTGCCGCAATACCAAGACCGCTGGCCCTGCCTATCTCCGGGGTATAGCGCCAGGAAGCAAAAGCCCAGAGCAAAAGACCGAATGCTCCGCTCATTATCAGACCGGCCCTCAGTTCTCCTGATACAGAATTTCTCCATTTTGATTTATCTTTTTCCAGGGCCAGGCGCCTTACCACTACAGTAGAAGACTGCACCCCAACGTTTCCTCCCATATCCATTATGACCGGTATGAAAACAGCCAGGGCCGCCACTTTTTCCAGGGCGCCCTCAAAGAGACCTATAATAACCGCCGCTGCCAGACCGCCTGCAAAAGAAGTCATCAGCCAGGGCGCCCTGGTCCTTACGGAGCGGCCTATTCCGGGACGGGAATAATCTATTTCATCCATTCCGGCATGGATGGCTATATCCTCACTGGCCTCCTGCTGAATAACATCTATTATA
>PWQF01000104.1 GCA_003556865.1 Elusimicrobiota bacterium
CCTTCATCAAAGCCGGGAGCTGGGGGTTAAGACCGAAGTTAAGAATATGAACTCATTTAAATCTGTTGCATCCGCCCTCAGTTACGAGGCCCGGAGACAGGAAAAAATTTTAGAAAAAGGAAAAAAAATAATTCAGGAGACCCGCCTCTGGGACGAGGAGAAAGGGGTTACCAGGAGCATGAGAAGTAAAGAGGAGGCCCATGATTACAGGTATTTTCCCGAGCCCGATCTTCCTCCCCTTATCGCAAAGAGAGAACTTGTAGATGAGGTCAGGAAAGAGATTCCGGAAATGGCTGCTGAAAAAGCGCTCAGGTATGTAAATGAGCTGGGGCTGAATAAAAAAGAGGCCGAACTTATAAGCAGGTCAAGGGATAGGGCTGAATTTTTTGAAGAAGCATATGAGCAACTTAAGGATAAGAAAAAAGGGGCAAAGAAACTTTTCTCCTGGATATCCACCGAACTTAAAGGTAAAATGAATGCAGAAAATATTGGTTTTAAAGAGCTTAACCTTAAACCTCCTGAACTGGCGGACCTGGTAAACCATATACAGAGCGGGCAAATATCCGGAAAAATGGCCAAGGAAGTTTTTGAGATTATGTGGAAAGAGAATAGAGCTCCCGGGGAGATTATAAAAGAGAGGGGGATGCGCCAGATAAAAGCAGATGATCAGATAGATGAATTCTGCCGGAAAGCCGTAAATGAAAGCCCTGCCCTTGTTCAGAAATATTTAAATGGAAAGGAAGGAGTCATAGGCCCTCTGGTAGGAATTGTAATGAGGAATACGGGGGGAAGGGCCAACCCGGCTATGGTTAGCGAAAAACTGAAAAAGATTTTAAATGAAAAAAAGTGAATATACCGAATATGTCTACCTTATAAAATACGGCGGGCAGACAAAAAAATTCAGCCTTAAGCTTCTCCCCGACCGTTTAGGTTTTGCCCCCGGTTCATTCAGGGATGATCCGCCTTCCTGGGCCCGGCTGGAGGTTCACAAGTGCCGGATATGTCCCCTTAAGCTGAAGGAGCATCCCATATGCCCTGCAGCCCTGAGCATAGCCGATATTGCCGAGGAATTTACGGATATGTTATCATATCAGCCTGTTTACGCCCAGCTTATTACCCCGGAAAGAAGGAGCTCCGGAAAATTTCCGGCCCAGACAGCCTTAAGCTCTGTTATGGGTTTATGCCTGGCTTTAAGCGGCTGCCCGGTCTTAAAAGAACTGGCTCCCCTGGGAAAATTTCACCTTCCTTTCTCCACCGTTGAGGAGACTATGTACAGGACGGCGGGAAACTATCTGCTTAAACAGTACTTCATATATAAGGGTGGGGGGAAAGCGGACTGGGAGCTTAAGGGGCTGAAAGAACTTTACGGCAGGGTAGCGCTGGTTAATTTATCTCTTTCCGACAGGCTCAGGTCTTTTTTAAAAAAAGATGCGGGAGTAAATGCCCTTATAGTACTGGATAATAACGCTAAAAATATTGAGTATCTTTTTGAGGATGCCGTAGGTAAAATCCGCAATTACTACTACAAGGATTAAACTATTCTACTGTTACGCTTTTGGCTAGGTTTCTTGGCTGGTCCACGTCGCATCCCCGGAGTGAGGCTATATAGTATGCCAGAAGCTGCAGGGGGAGGGCATTTAAGAGGGGTGAAAGAATTTCCATAACCTCAGGCAGATATATGACCTCGTCTGCTGTATCCTTTATATCCCTGTCCCCTTCGGTGGCTATGGCAATGACCTTCCCGTCCCTGGCCCTGACCTCCTGTATGTTTGAAATCATTTTCCGGTACACAGAGCTTCTGGTGGCTATGGCCACCACAGCCATTTCATCATCAATAAGGGCAATGGGTCCGTGCTTCATCTCCCCCGCCGGATAACCTTCGGCGTGTATATATGATATTTCCTTAAGCTTTAAGGCGCCTTCCAGGGCCATAGGATAGTTAATATTTCTTCCGATATATAAAAAATCGCTTTTCTTAAAATATTTATGGGCAATATTTTCAATAAGTCCACTGCTTTTATCAAGGAAATTTTTTATCTTAAGAGGAATATTAAGAAGCTCATCAGAGAGTTCCCTGGCCTGGCGGGGGGTTACGGTTCCCAGTTTTTCCCCGAAATAAAGGGTGAGCAGGTAGAAAGCAGCCAGCTGGCAGGTAAAGGCCTTGGTGGATGCTACCCCTATTTCCGGACCTGCGTGGGTATAAATGACCCCGTCAGCTTCCCGGGCGGCAGTTGACCCCAGGACGTTGCATATAACCGCGGTGCGGGCTCCCCTGGCGGCTCCTTCCCTCATTGCGGCCAGGGTTTCTGCTGTTTCTCCGGATTGGGATACAGCTATAAGAAGAGTCTTTTTGTCTATCGGAGGATTCCTGTACCTGAATTCAGAAGCGATATCCACCTCGCAGGGTATCTTTAAACCGTCCTCAAGCAAAAACTTGGCTGTGAGACAGGCGTGGTAGGCGGTGCCGCAGGCTACCAGAAAAATCTTTTTAATACCCTTCAGTTCTTTTGGGCTTATGCTGAAGTTTTCAAAGGTTACCGAAGCCCGGGAAGGGTTTAGCCTTCCAAGGAGGGTCTCCTGAACCGCCCGCTGCTGTTCATGTATCTCTTTAAGCATAAAATGCCTGACCCCCTGTTTTTCCGCCGTTACGGGGTCCCAGTTTA
>PWQF01000026.1 GCA_003556865.1 Elusimicrobiota bacterium
AAGAGATAGAGGTGATCAGGACCGAAGGGACCAAGTAATATGAGCCCCTTAAAAATAAGGGGGGAATATGTTCCCCTGGCCCTCCCCCTGATATTTGCTTCTGCCGGCATCAGCTGCGCCCTTTATATTCAAACCGTCTCTTTATATAAGGCAGGCGCGGTTCTATTTTTAATTTTAACACTTATCTTTGCAATTAAACCCCGCCTCCGTTCATATGCTCCTTTTTTTCTTATGGTCTTAATCTTTTTTCTTTTTGGACTGAGGCTCACTTCTGTTTTAAAGCCTCCGCCTGGTTCCGTATCCGCCCTTCTTCCCTTCCGGGGCGCGGTCAGGGGGCGGGTCTGCTATTCGGTAAGAAATTTAACTATAAGGAAACCCGGGGAAAAAATGGTTCTTTATTATGATGGAGCCCCTCCTCCTCCCGGTTCCCTTATAGAGGCCCGGGGCCAATTCATATCTCCCCGGCCCCCTTTTAATCCCGGCAGCTTTGACTGGAAGAGGCATCTTTTTTTGGAAGGGGTATACGGGCTGGGAAGGGTAGAGGAAATAAAAGTTATAGAGAAAAGATTTCCGGGGAAGTTTATAGGGAGTATAAGGGACTATACTTTTTTAAAAATCAACCGGTACTTCCGCTCACCCTACAGGGAGGCGGTACTTTCAATCTTTATGGGGGATCCCGGACATCTCCCGGATGAGAGGCTTCTTCATTTCCGCCTGGCGGGCATAACCCATATACTGGCGGTATCGGGTCTTCACGTAGGGCTGGTCTTTTTTATTTTTTACGCTTTTTTTTCTTCCCCGAAATCATCTTTATCCGGGTCACTTTTACTCTCCCTGGTTATGATGTGGATATTTATTATGGTTTCCGGCGCCCGGCCTTCTGCCCTGCGGGCCGGGATAATGATGAGTTTTGCCTCCTCCGGCTTCATACTGGGCAACAGGGGGAATATATTTAACTCCCTGGCAGCGGCGGCGCTGCTTATCCTTATTTTCAGTCCCGGACTGCTCTTTTCGGCGGGGTTTCAGCTCTCTTTCGGGGCCGTTTTCGGAATAATCTACCTGGGCCCGGAGATAAGCCGCTTTACGGGAAAGGCTCTGGGTATCTCCGCAGCAGCGGTCCTGTTTATTCTGCCTGTGCTGGGTAGAAGTTTTTATTATCTCCCCCTTGCTTCGCCACTGGTAAATTTAGCGGTTATCCCCCTGGCCTCTTTTTCAATGGCTTCTATTTTTATTTTTTTAGGGTTCAGCCTTTTTTACCCTGCCGGAGCAGCTGTTTACGCCTCCGCGGCAGAAATGTTTACCGGGGCCATACTGGGGATAGCAGCTTTTGTTTCCCGGGTTCCCTATGCGGGAATAACAGTTCCCGCTCCCCCGGTTTTATTAATAGTCTCCTTTTATATTTTTCTGATTGCGGCAGGGCCTCTTAAGGTGCGCTTCCGCCGTCCGGTTCTGGTCTTTTCATTTTTCCTGGCTGTTTCGGCTTTTATATACCCCTATCTTTTCCCTTCACGTTATATAGCTTCCATAAAAGGGCCCGGCTCCCCCTCGTTTATTGTAAAGATGGGCAGGGGCAAACCAATTCTCTTTGCGGGTAAAGGTTATATAAATGTCAGGGACTGCCTTAACTTTATCCGCAGCCGCGGAGAAATGGGGATAAAAGATATTTACATAGTGCATCCCCCCTTCGGGGGGCTCTCTTCCGTTGCCCGGCTGGCCGGGGAAGGAGGGGTCCGAAAAATTTATTACCCGGGGGAGAGCGGCAGCCTGAAGATGTGGGATGATTTTATACGGGAGCTGGGAAAAGAAAAAGTTTTAACTGCAGAGAAAGGCAAAAAGGTAGATTACGGCGGCTGGGAATTTATATTTACGGAGCCTGAAAAAAAATATCTGGATCTAAGGGATAATTATATGCAGGGGATTATATAGGGAAAAAAGAGAATATTTATATATGCGGGCGGGGGTATACCTCAGAAAAGTTTTGATGCCGTAATAGTGATGGATCCCTATCGCCCGGACCGGGAAAAGTTAGAAAAGATATCCCCGCTTATAATATGGCCGGGAAGAGAAGATGAAAAGGCTTTGGGTGATGGGGGAGAGATTTTTTTCTTCTGATTACTAATTAACTGTTTCCTCGGTAAGGGGGCCCAGGAATTTTTCTGTTTTCTGCTGAAGGTCCCAGGGGGAAAAAGGATGCTGTATAAAATCATCCACATCCAGTTTTATCAGGTTTATCTGTTCCGGGGAAAATTTCATTGAAGTTGACATTATAACCGGGATACTTTTGGTTTCCGGGTTGGATTTAAGTTTTTTTGCCACCATTTCACCCGGCAGGCCCGGCATCCTGTTGTCAAGTATTATAAGGTCAGGCTTAATCTGGCCGGCTTTCTCTAAACCCTCGTTGCCGTTCGGGGCAGTATAAACCATAATATTCTTAAACCTCTTGAAAAGAAGCTGGTAGAGCTCCACCCGGGAAGGGTCGTCCTCAACAATAAGTATTTTTTTCATAATATTTAATTTCGTTTACTAAAGAGCCTACTCTCCTCTTTATTCTACAGATAAAGAAAAAAAAGTCAACGAGATAAGAGCAGGTTCAGGGATGAAGAACCGTTTTACGAATTATAGCCAAAAGAGGAAAAAAAGTAAAAAATATTAAACCGAAAAA
>PWQF01000206.1 GCA_003556865.1 Elusimicrobiota bacterium
CTTACCCGAAACGGTAACCACCCTTTCTATAAGAGGACGCCCTTCACATACAGCCTGGTAGAGGGCATAACAGGTGGAAACATTATGTACTATTACACCCGCATCAAAAGGAAGGCCGCCGGAGGGAACTTCCCTGCCCGTAGTCTGGGTGATAAGAATCTTTTCGTAGCCCTGTGGATATACCTTGGGCAGAACTGCAATTCCGGTATTTTCCAGCCCGGCGGCGGATGCCGCTATTTTTTCCAGGGCCTCTACCTTATCTTCCTCAATACCTATAACTGCTTTTTCGGCTCCCGATGCCATTCTTAAAAGCTCAAACCCTTTAAGCAGCTTTTCACTCTCCTCAATCATAAGTCTCTCGTCAGAAGTGAGCAGCGGCTCGCATTCGCAGCCGTTAAGGATAACGGTATCTATCGGTTTCGGGGGGGAAATTTTAACCTGGAGAGGGAACCCGGCGCCTCCCATACCAACTATTCCCGACTCTTCTATCCTTTTTTTTATTTCACCGGGAGAGGGAGATTTAAGGGGCTTCATAAAACTCTCCTCTGCCCCCGGACCTTTTTTAATTACAACCGCTTCACATACCCCGCCCCCGCATATATTCATAAGGGAAATCTCTTTTACGGTCCCGGAAATAGGGGAGTGCAGAGAAGCGGAACAGGAGCCGCGGGCAGAAGCAACCATCTGCCCTTTCTTTACTTTTTCTCTTTTCTCCACCATAACTTTTGATGCCGCCCCTATATGCTGGGAAGTATAAAGTATGACCTCGGAGGGAAGAGGCAGATTTTCTATCTCTGAAACACGGGAGTCGCATTTGCCTGCCGGGACTGAAACACCTTTTCTCATCAGTCAAAAACTACGGTTTTAGCTTCGTCCCCGGCTCCGTAAACAAGAACCTTACGCTCACAGTGCCATTTAAGAGCGCGGCTTAAAACAGCTTTTTCCAGGTCCTGGCCTTTTCTTTTAAGTTCAGCCAGGCTGTCCCTGTGGCTGATTCGGGATACATCCTGCTCTATTATCGGGCCTTCATCCAGCTGGCAGGTAACATAATGGCTTGTGGCGCCTATTATTTTAACCCCCCTCATATAAGCCCTCTCGTAAGGCCGGGCGCCGGCAAATGCCGGCAGAAAAGAATGGTGTACATTTATTATCCTGTTCACATACCTGTTTACAAAACCTGGAGTAAGTATCTGCATATATCTTGCCAGCACCAGGGTATCTATATTATAATCCTCCAGCAGTTTTAACTGTATCTTTTCCTGGTCCAACTTATTTTCCCTGGTTATCGGAATCATTTTAAAATCTATATCAAAGGCTGCCGCCACATCTGCGGCGTGGGGATGGTTTGAAATAAGAAGAGGAATAAGAGTGTTAAACTGTCCTTCCCTGTACCTGTAAAGAAGGTCGTAAAGGCAGTGAAGCTCTTTTGAAACAAAAAGAGCCGCCCTGCTCTTAACGGAGCTGAAATAAAGGTCCCACCTCATCTTATATTTTTCTCCAAGGGGCAGGAATTCTTTTTTAATTTTTGAGGGAGCAACCCGGAAATTTTCAAGAGACCATTCTATCCTCATAAAAAATATATTTCTTTCCTTATCCACGTGCTGGTCTGCATGTTCTATACTACCCCCCCTGCTGTAAACAAAATCAGTTACAGCCGCTATAAGCCCTCTCCTGTCGGGACAGGATATAAGAAGAATTGCGTTACCTTTCATTGTTCAGGGATTATTTTTTTTCTGAATTTATTGCCGGAGGCATATTGGGGGATATTATAATAATTTAATACCCTATTTACAAGATTTACGGTGCTTTATTTATTCTGTAACTATTTCTTCAGCCCCATCACTTCGTAAACAGCAACCGCTTTTTCCTTCCCCTTAACCTTAAGCGGGGGCAGTTTTTTTACTTCCACCATATCTTTTATATGCCTGTAGCTCTCTTCCGCTATTATAATCTGGCCCGGGCCGGCATTTTCCTCCAGCCGGGCGGCAAGGTTAACATTATCACCTATAACCGTATAATCTGAAAACTGTTCTGAACCCATGTTACCCACCACCACATCCCCGGTATTAATTCCCATTCCAACCGAAATTGATTTTTTACCTTCCAGCCTCCATTTTTCCTGCATAACACGCAGCTTGTCCCTCATTTCCAGTGCGGCTCTCATTGCAAGCTCAACATGATTTTCCTGCCCTGCCGGAGCCCCCCAGATGGCCATAACCGCATCCCCCATAAACTTGTCCAGAGTCCCGTTATATTTAAAAATGACATCTATCATCCCGGTAAGGTATTCGTTTAATATCTGGACCACCTCTTCAGGGGGAAGGTTTTCAGACATTTTTGTAAACCCCCTTATATCCGAGAAAAAAACGGTAACATATTTTCTTTCCCCCCCCAGTTTTACCTTTTCCGGATTTTCAAGTATGGTCTCCACCACCTGGGAGGAGACATACCTCCGGAACATATTTCTTATAACCTTTTTTTCTTTCTCCTCCCCCGTGAACCTGTAAACCGTAACCCCGGCATAGGAAAGAAAAAGAGAAGTAAAAGGATAAAAGACGCTTATAACGTAGTTATTTTTAAAGAGCAGAAAGGCCGCCGTAAAATAAAGGGCAAAAAAAGCAAGGCTGAAAAAAGCCGAGGGGAGGGACTTAAGCTTAAGA
>PWQF01000291.1 GCA_003556865.1 Elusimicrobiota bacterium
AATTCGGTGGCAGAATAAAAACGATCGGAAAAAATTGATGACAGAAGCCTGTAGGTTCCTATATAGTTATTTGTTTTCTTGTCGATTATTATCAGGTGATCACAGATGAAATCGAACTTATCGATATCTATTCCGGTCAGAAGACGTTTTTCAAGGAGCTCTCTGTAGAACACATCATATCTCAACTTCAATATACCCGCAAGGTCTTCGTGGTCCCGGGCTGTTTTTATTATAAACCGGTCTTTCTCTATGAAAACATCTACTTTCTGTTTAAATGACTTTAAGGCAAGGTGCCTTGGTTTGAGAAGTGTTTCTGCAAGGGGTTTGAGTTTTTTGAAATCAATACTTTGCCTGTGCATTAAGAATAACTCCTAAAGTTTATTTCATAAAAGAATATAAAGCCATACGGGAATAGTTACAGAGCTTAAAATTGTACTCAATGCCACGAGTGAAGATACAAACTGAGTATCTATTTTAAAACGGGCAGATACAATTGTTGAGGCCACGGCAACAGGGGTGGCCATCAGAAGCACGGAAACACCAAGAGCTTCCCGCTGTGCATTTTGAAAAACAACTATAATGAAAAAATAAGTTATCAACGGCAATATTAAAAGTTTACATGAAATTGTGAGTAAAAGCAGATTAAGATGTTTCCCCATTTGTCCTATTCTAAGGCTACCACCTACAGCAATAAGAGCCAGTGGCAGTCCCATAGTCCCTGCCATATCAAGGAAAGAATAAAACGAGCTGGTAATCAGGGTAATCCAATCAGGTATAGCTTCACTCTTAAGATTCAGGCTGCTTAATAGAAGTGAAGCAAGTAAACCGCAGAAGGAAGCAATAATTATAGGGTTTATGAAAGCCGCTTTGATAGAATGCAGGAGTCGTTTTTCATGGGATTTACCATAAATACTCATCAAAAGAAAGGCTATGACTACAAACACAGGCATGGATATGGCATTTACAATCGCAGCCATCGCAATGCCCTGTTTTTCTCCATAAGCCATGGAAACAAGCGGAAATCCCATGTAGCCGACGTTAGCCCAGAATGTTCCGAATATAACCGGTGCTGCCAGTACTCCTTTTATTCCCATGATCTTTGACAGAACGGTATAAAGAAGAAAAACTATTCCCATTGGAATCATTGTGCCTAAAATAAGCACCGGGTTCAGTAATAAATAAAAGGGTTGAACTGCAAGTTCTGTGAATATGAGTGCGGGCAAGGCAAAATAGAAGGCAAGGTCTGTTAAAAATTTCTGCTGATTATCATTCATCAGGTTGCGTTTGCGAAGGATTATTCCAAGTCCCATGATTGCAAACACAGGAAAAATAATGCGGAAAACCTCAAGTATTCTGTTGTCCATTTTTCCTTTTCTGGCTGATTGAGGAGTTATAATCCGGCGATTATTATCAGTTCGCAAATGCCGTAGTCACTGCTTATATCGATTGATGCAGCGTGGTATTCTCTTTCATTGATTGTGATTTTACCGCTGCTCACCGGCGAAATGGATCCTGCATTCATCCCTTTTATGCCCTCATCAGTTCTGAGAATGACCTTTACATCCTCATGAGGAGCCAGACTCTGAAGAAAGGCTTCATCTATGATTATCCCTCCAGTCGCAGTAAACGGCACATCTGCTATCGAAAAGGAATGTCTGGATTGCAGCGAAAGAAGTTCCTCTCCTATCACATTGTCTTTTATTACAGAAACCTTTTTGCCGAGTTTCTCCATTTTTTTCTCCGCACTGTTTCCGGCATTGGCCGGGAAATGCCCGCTTGACAAAATAACTGACTCTGAATCAACTATTTCCAGAAGAGAAAAACCCATTGGTTTCATGTATCTTACGGCAGAACGGGTTACAGCCGGCGAAGTGGGGTCATTATGTGCCAGAAGACTCATTGAGAAATCTCTGTCGGAAATTATTTCTTCACTGAAATGTACAAGACGGGAGGAGATATCGTTTTTAATGTTTTCCACCCTGTTTTCTACAAAGGAACGGGCCGTGCGGAGTTTTATTTCATCCGGATCAATAAAGGTGGATTCATGCAGGTTCTGCATGTAAAAGTATACGGCAGCAGCAGAAATCGCCGCAGTGAGTATAATGGTAATTATCGTTTTCATTTGGTGTTCCTTGGCTTTAATAGCCCCGTTTCAAGTTTTTCGGAATAAAAATACATTTTTTTGGATTTAAATACATCATGGTAGAGACATTTCGTATAATTATAGAGTAATATTCAGATCATAAATATACAAAAGGTAGAATTTTTTTGGACAGGTTAAAGTTTGTGGGGATATCAATATGAGTTGGTTTGATTTTTCAGAGTTTGCAGTCCCGGAATTCCTTTTGCCACTGGCAATTCTCCTTGGCTCCGCATTTGTTCTCCATTATGTCTCACTTCGATATTTGCTTCGTTTGCTTAAAGCAATAAGTGAAAGGACCTCTACCCAGTGGGACAACATAATGGTAGAGCGTAAGGTTGTAAACAGGGCAATTCACCTTATTCCCGCTACTGTACTGAGTTTCGGGCTTCCATTGATTTTTGGCAGATCGACTGAGTTTTTCATTAACATTTCCAAGTTCCTCAGCCTTTACTACGTTGTGGTCGGATACGGGATTTTTGAAGCTCTTTTAAATACTATCAGGGACGGATATGAG
>PWQF01000268.1 GCA_003556865.1 Elusimicrobiota bacterium
ATTGAACCTGCGGAGGGAGCTGCGATTTCAAAAAATATTCCTTTTCCGGTTTCAAACCGGGATTTTAAAAAAGTGGTGGCGGTTTTGCGCTGCGCGGTGCCCTATACCGGAATTATTCTTTCCACAAGAGAGTCTCCCCGAATACGCCGGGAAGTTTTTCAGCTGGGTGTTTCCCAGATAAGCGCGGGTTCTAAAACTTCTCCCGGGGGATATGCAAAAGATTTAAATTCCGGTTTTAAAAGTTCCCAGTTTTCACTTAATGACACTCGTTCTACGGGGGAAGTGATAAAAGCGGTAATAAAACAGGGTTATATTCCTTCTTTCTGCACCGGATGCTACAGGCTGAATAGGGTGGGAAAGGATTTTATGGACCTGGCCAAACCCGGTTTGATAAAAATGCACTGCCTTCCCAATGCTCTTACAACTTTAAAGGAGTATATTGTGGATTACGGCGATGCGGAGACTAAAAGGCTCGGAGAGGAGCTTATAAAACGCAGCCTGGATGAAATACCTAAGGCCGGTAGGCGCAGAAAGACAGAAGTTTTTTTAAAAAAAATAGAAGAGGGGCAAAGAGATTTATATTTCTAAAGACAGTATTAAAAAAATGATTTCCGCTACCGGCCGGCAGCAGCAGAAACTATGGAAGAAAGCTTCTTTAATAAGGGACAGGCATGTGGGCGGCAAGGTATATTTCAGGGGGCTTATAGAGTTTTCCAATGTTTGCGAAAACGACTGTTATTACTGCGGAATAAGAAGCTCCCTGGAGGGGCTGAAAAGGTACACTATGACAGTGGATGAAATCATGGAATGCGCTGCTTTCTGCTTAAAGGCCGGTTATGGTTCTCTTGTCCTGCAGTCGGGGCAGCAGAGGGGAGAGAAGTTTGTGAGTTATGTCGGCGAAGTAATCCGGGGTATAAAAAAAAAGTTTCCGGAGCTGGGAATAACCTTATGCGCTGGGGAACAGGATGAGTATGCTTACAGAAAGTTTTTTAAAGCAGGCGCCCACCGCTATCTTTTGCGGATAGAGACTTCCGACAGGAATCATTACCGAAAGCTGCATCCCGGAGCTATGCTTTTTGAGAACAGAGTCAAGAGTCTGGAAATTTTAAGAGAAATCGGATATCAGGTGGGAACGGGGGTGATGATATGTTCTCCCGGTCAGAGTATTGACAACCTTGCGGATGATATTATGTTTATGAAAAAGATGGATATAGACATGGCGGGTATGGGCCCTTATGTGCCCAATAAGGGAAGCCGCTTTGAAAATGAAAGCTATAGTGCAAAGAATGCCTTTTCAAAGAGCCTTAACATGATAGCTGCTTTAAGGCTTGTTATGCCCGACATTAATATAGCTTCGGTAACTGCCCTGCAGGCTCTGGATCCGGAGGGCAGGGAAAAAGGGCTGCAGGCGGGGGCTAATGTGATTATGCCTGTGCTGACTCCCGGAAAATACAGGTCGAGTTACCTTCTTTATGATAATAAGCCCTGTGTGGATGAGACAAAGGAAGATTGCTTTGTGTGTATTAAAAAGAGAGTGGAAAACGCCGGGATGAATATAGGAGAGGGGGAATGGGGAGATTCTCCTCATTTTTTTAAAAGGCGGGAAAAAGAGGAAAAATGTCTGTAATTGTGGAAAGAGATAATATAGGTATTTTCGGAAAAATGAATTCCGGAAAGAGTTCTCTTTTAAACCTTGTTTCCATGCAGGAGGCTTCCATTGTAGATAAGACACCAGGCACTACTGCGGATACGAAGCTGTTAAAACAGGAGATTCACGGAATGGGTCCGGTGTGTTTTTATGATACGGCAGGTATAGACGAGCAAAGCTCTCTGGGGGGAAAAAAGAAAAATAAAGTCTTAAATGATTTAAAGGAATGCGATCTTATATTATTGCTGATTGACCCTTCCACCTTTGATTTCGGCCCCGAGAAGGAAATACTTGCGGCCGCAGGAAAATATGTAAAGCAGCTGCTGGTTATATATAATATGTTCGGAGAAGATGACGCCGGACTTATTCCGGGCATAGAAAAAAAGCTGCGTAAGCTGCAGTTTTATAAAAAGATAAAAATAAGGGCGGTTGAGGAGTCTTTCCGTCCCCGGATCATAAATTTCATTCTGGATAATTACAAGAGCAAAAACAGCAAAAGGGAATTAATCCCTTTTTTGCAAAAAGACAGGTTTTATGTTCTGGTGATTCCCATGGATGAGGAAACTCCGGGCGGCAGGTATTTGCGGCCTCAGGCCATGACGGAAGAATTTATAACAAGAAACTGGGCTTATCCGGTTTCATACCGCCCTGACCTTAAAAAGGCCAGGAGCGGGGATCCTGGATTAAGAAGCCGGGAAAAGAAAAGATTTCAAAGCTTTATGGCTTCGCTGGGATCCGGGGTAGCAGGGGTAATAACTGATTCGCAGGCTATAGATGTTTTAAGTAAATGGGTGGAAGATGATATAATGCTTAGCACTTTTTCCATTCTTATGATTAATTATTTCAGCCGGGGAAGGCTTGCGGATTTTGCGGAGGGAGCAAAAGCTCTTGAAGATTTAAAAAAAGGAGACCGGGTTTTAATAGCGGAGGCCTGCAATCATTCCAGAATAGGAGAGGATATAGGAACAGTGCAGATACCCCGCATGTTAAGGAAAAGGTATC
>PWQF01000308.1 GCA_003556865.1 Elusimicrobiota bacterium
ATTTCCCCACTTCCAGGCAGCAGCGGCAGAAGTCAGGCTGGTATCCAGGTAGTAAAAGGAGTGCGAAAAAACCGCCTCGCTTCCGTAAATCCGGGCCAGCGCCGCCGGATTTGAAGATACAGACCCTACATCAGCCCTGGCGCCGTATGCCCCGGCAAGGGCCGCGGAACGGGCAAAAGTATTTATCTTAAGGATGCGGCCGCCGGAGGTCCCGGCAGCATCAGCTCCCGCATTAGAAATTAAGGATATGGCGGATATTAATATTAAATATTTAATCTTTTTCATCTTATCAGGGTTATCTTTCCGCTCTCCCCCCCGCTTTCCGTTTCTATATGAAAGAAATATAACCCGCTGGCGCATCTTCTTCCGTTATGGTTCCTGCCGTCCCAGCGGGCAGGAAGCTTATCTATTCTTTCATCATAAACCGGCACACCGTCAGCAGTATATATCCTGAGCCTCCTGGCCGAAGCGGACGAAGAGGGAGGCAAAACTATCTGGACCTCCTGGCCCCGGCCCGGATAAAAAGGATTGGGGTATACCAGCACCGATTTCTCACTGCTTCTGCTCTGTATCTCCGCCGCCTGAAGAAGAGCCGCGCCCGCATCCAGCCTTCCGTAACCCTTGTAACGGTTCCAGGCCCGGCCGGAATTTTCTGCGGATGAGGTCAGGGTCTGGCGGACCTGTTCGGGGGTCCAGGAAAGCCCCTGGTCTTTCCAGACAGATATTATAAGGGAAGCCGCCCCGGAGACAAAAGGGGCAGCCATACTTGTCCCGGGTTTCCGGCCGTAATCATCTCCGGGAAGAGTTGATTTGATATCCACTCCCGGCGCCCCGATTTCAACCCCCCTTCCGTAACTGGAAAAATCTGCCCGCCTGTCATTTAAATCTGTGGCAGCTACCGCCATAACGCTGCTGAAAACCGCAGGCTGGCATATCCCGCCTCCGTATCCGGCATCCCCTCCATCGTTTCCCGCGGCAGCGATAATAAGAACGCCGCGGCTGTATGCATACCGGCAGGCCTCCTTTAGGGGAGGTATTATATCCACACCCGGGTTAAAACCCAGGCTCATATTAATTATATCCGCTCCCCGCCGGACGGCATAAACTATGCCCCGGGCAACACTCCAGACAGTTCCAGAACCGTCCGTATCCAGGACTTCCACCGCCATTATCCCGGCTCCCCAGTTGAGGCCCACAACCCCCCCCGCAACGGGACCGCTGGTGCTCTCTTCTTCAGCCGCTATTATTCCCGCAACATGAGTCCCGTGAGCAGCCGTGGTGCTTATATGGGGGCTGTCATCTATAAAATTCCACCCGTGGGTATCGTATCTTATGATATAAGGGTTTTCTTCATCCCCTAAATTAATCTCATCCAGGGGATCGGGGTTCTGCCATATGTTTCCGGAAAGTTTTTGGTGGCCCGTATCTATTCCGGTATCCAGAACAGCCACAACCACTTTTGTTCCGGTTCCGGTATCCAGCGCCCAGGCATAATGAGCCCCTATTTTTTCAGCGCCCCACTGATTGTTTCTCATATCCTCAATGCTGCCGTAATCACCGGGGAGCCTGTAATTAAAGCTTGAGGCAATATAGTTGGGTACCGCATATACCAACCCGTCCAATCTTTGCAGCTCCTCTACCAGCTCCATACTCCCCAGCGTATCGGAGACCACTCTAACCATCCCCACTTTTGCTTCATATCCTTCAATCCTGGCGCCGGCTGCATTTATCTTTTCCTTAATTTCCCGGCCGGGAAAACCCGAAGAAAAACGGGCTACCGCCTCTCCCTCAATAAACCCGGCGCAGAACCCGCCCGTATAAATGGCGAAAAAAAGATAAGAAAAAAATAATACGATTTTCTTTAACATAATTTTAAACTAAAAACTCCATCCCAGGCTGCCGGCAAGCGTAAGCCTTGTTACAGAAACCCTCTGACCGGTTCCGAAGGGTGTATCGCCCCTGTATGTCCTCATACCCAGCGATGTCCCTAAATCAAGATAGATTTCCGGAGATATCTCTATACCGGCTCCGCAGGAAAAAGAGACCAGGTCCACGGAAGAGTCAGCGTAAAAAGGCTCGTAGGAAAAACCCAGCCTCATTACTGTTGTCCAGCCCAGTCCGTGCTCGGCGCCTATGCTTATTCCTGTGGTATCCCTGTAACCGGGATCTCTTTTCAAGCCGTAGCCGGGCGCATTATTATCTTTCTCCTCATACCTGTACCTGCTCCAGCACCTGTGCCTGACCTGAGCAGTTACCATCGTCCTGTCCGCAAAAGGGAAATTATACTCTACGGCCCCGATAATAGTGGAAGGCATTGATATATCCCTTGAACCCTTATCTGAAAAATCCTCAACCCCGGCTCCCCAGGTATCGTTTGCCCAGCTGTAATACCGGGAACTGTGGCTCCATTTGTCTTTAACTTCATAAGCCGGGCGCCAGGTAACTCCAATCACGGCCAGGTCCACATCTATGCTGTATGATGCCCCGATTTGAAAGAAACTTCCGCTGAAATCCCTTTCTATTTCAGTTACTTTCCGGGACTGCTGATATTGAGTCTGCAGCTCTTCCCCCTCGACACCGCCGGTTACTATATTAAGCGAGGCGCCGATATTCAACCCTTCCGCTACAGGCACCCCCCCCCCC
>PWQF01000028.1 GCA_003556865.1 Elusimicrobiota bacterium
AGCCGCTTCTGTAGGTGAGGTTCTCGAAATTTTTTCCAAAGCCGAAAATCAGGATAATTAATGAAGAGGCCTCAAAAGCTTTTTAAGCGGCTTCAAAAAACCTACCCGCGGGCAAAAACCGCGCTTAACTACTCCAACCCCTGGCAGATGCTCGTCGCAACAATACTCTCGGCCCAGTGTACCGATAAAAGGGTTAATATAATTACTAAAAACCTTTTTGCCCGTTTACCGGAAGTTAAAGATTACGAAGGGATTAAACAAGAAGAACTTGAAAATTATATCCGGTCAGCCGGATTTTACAGGAATAAAGCAAAAAATATCCTTGGCGCAGCCGAAATGATTATTAAAAAATATAATGGAAAGGTCCCCGACAGTATGGATGATCTGGTGAAGCTTCCCGGGGTGGCAAGGAAAACTGCAAACGTTGTTCTTGCAAACGCTTTTTCTAAAACAGAAGGAATCGCCGTGGACACCCATGTAAAACGGCTCTCATACCGCCTCGGATTAACTAAAGAAAAAAGCCCGGAAAAAATAGAAAAAGATTTAATGAAATTATATCCTGTCTCCCGGTGGACAGACTTAACTTACCTGCTTATAGAACACGGTAGGAACCTGTGCGGGGCGCGCAAAGCCCGATGCACGGAATGCGTATTAAAGGATTTATGTCCTAAAAAAGGTCTTTAAATCCAGCTCAGCACCTGCCCCTGTATTTAACCTCAAGAACTGTCTTCTCTATTATTTTCCCGCACATGGCCCTTTCAACCTTAAGTATACTTGAACCCTCAGGCAGATTTAATTTGCTATCCAGCGCGTAAAGCTTAAACATATAGGAGTGTGTGCCCGGCAGAGAAAGAGGGCCTATATATTCAAGGCGGTCAAAATCATTTAAACCCTGTATCCCGGGAGGGTTCTCGCCTTCCTTTATTTCAATTGTCTCCGGGGGAATATTCCATACAACCCAGTGCTGACAGCATCCCATAAAGCCCCGGTAGTCAGTCATTGAGAGGACAAGAGAAGAGGTGCCCGGCGGCACTTTTTCTATATTCAGCGGCGGAGAAATATCTTCACCGTCAGAAGCATATTTTTCCGGGATCATATCTCCCTCCCTGAAAGCGGGGCTGGTTAACCTCATCCCGCTGCGCGGCCTGGAGAGTTCCTCCCCGATAAGATTAATCATAAAAGGTTTAAGCAGCCGGCGTATAAGCATTATGAAAATTACTGCTGCCGCTATAAATAAAAGGGTCTTTATATTCCACTCGTTAAGGGTAAGGCCCAGGGCAATTCCCGCTGCCGGGGCATGCTCGGTATTGGTCATAACCATAATAAATATGGCAACCCCTACCGCCAGACCGCCGGTTACTATCATAACATATTACATACTGATAAAACCGGCCAGGGAGGGGGAAAGGTAGTCAAAAAGAAGCCCGGTCATTATTCCGGCAATATATCCCCCCCCTACGGAGCGAGCTGAACTCATAAAATGATAGGGCCTGCTGAAAACCGTAAAAGCCGTAGCTCCCAATGAAGCTATAAGAGCAGTCTGTATTTCTATGTCCAGGAAAAAAAGGATAAGGACAATTGTGCCTACCGCCAGAAGGCTCTGGACTATGTAATTATAGGGATGTCTCCTGAAATTCCAGTCAAAAATGTACATAGCTCATTTTACCTGAACTTAACAACCGCCTTTAGGGACTCTTATCCCAGGCCTTAAGCTGAAAATTTAAAAACGCTTCAGCTTTTTTCTATCGCAAACTGGGCTGCCGTAAGACGGGCAATGGGTACCCGGAAAGGCGAACAGGAAACATAATCCAGACCGGCTGAGGCGCAGAATTTAACAGAGGCCGGATCTCCGCCGTGCTCACCGCAAATTCCCACCTTCAGGTCAGGTTTTGAGGAACGGCCTTTTTCTACTGCCATCTCAACAAGCTGGCCTATTCCCTCCCTGTCCAGAACCATAAACGGGTCCTGGTCAAGTATTCCCCTTTCAACATATTCGGGCAGAAATTTTCCCGCGTCATCCCTGGAAAGTCCAAATCCCATCTGGGTAAGGTCATTGGTGCCGAAAGAAAAGAATTCGGCCTTCTCGGCAATCTGGTCGGCTATGAGGCAGGCGCGGGGAATCTCGATCATTGTGCCAACCTTATATTCTACTTCCGTGCCCTTCTCCTTCATAACCTCTTCAGCAGTTTCCCGGACAACTTTTTCCTGGTTTTCGTATTCACCCTTTGTTGAGATAAGAGGTATCATAAGTTCGGGGATTACTTCAATCCCTTCCTGGGCAAGCTCAACGGCGGCTTCTATAATAGCCCTGGCCTGCATCCTTGTTATGGAAGGAAAGGTCACACCCAGCCGACAGCCCCTGTGGCCAAGCATAGGGTTCAGTTCTTCAAGCGACTCAACCTTCTTCTTTATCTTATCGGCGGGCATATCCAGCTTCTGGGCCAGTTTTTCAATAGCTGCATCGTCACCCGGCAGGAATTCGTGAAGGGGCGGGTCCAAAAACCTGATGGTTACCGGAAACCCTTCCATGGATCTGAATATACCCTTAAAATCCTCCTTCTGCATGGGCAGAAGTTTCTCAAGGGCTTTATCTTTTTCTTCTCCTTTCTCGGAAAGGATCATCCTCTGCATGGCAGGTATC